>NZLH01000288.1 GCA_002694155.1 Pusillimonas sp.
AAAACCCTCAAATGAAAAATGCGCCGAAGAAGGCTGGGAATACACCTCGGTTGCTGAATGCGTTTCTCGGGCAGACGGAGATGTTGAACACCACATTAAGGCGTCTTGCCTGACGGCTAGTGGTGATTCTGCTGCTCGTAGCGGAGATTGACCATGAGTGCTCATTCTTTCTTCTTCGGGCTTGCTGCCCATTCAAAACCAAATCCGTGGAAGCCCGACCCAAAGGATCGTCGTACCCCTATTGGGCCTTCTGACACGGTTCAAAACTAATTGACTTGCTGACATTGTGCCGTTTGCAGCAACAGACTTAAAGACGGCAATTAACGGGAGATTGAACGATGGAAGATAAAAAACCTGAATCACGCACCAACGGATCTGTTTACGGCAAATGCACTGAGCGTTGCGACGTAACGATTGCCGAGGATACCAACGAGCGCTTAATCACGTTGGCCAGGATGGCCGGCATGACCAAGGCTGAATATGTGCGGCTGCTGATTGAGCGCCATATTTATGGCGCCGGCTCTCAGATAGCGCAGCGGGATCCTCTTTTAGGGACATAGTGTTATGGCTTTGCCGCGTTTAAAACTCACCCCGCAGACCAGACCGAAGGCAGCAGAAATGTTAAGCCAGGCGCCTGACGGGTATTGGTTTTTGCCGCCAAAGCCACCGACCAGAACGCTTGAACAGTCGGCAAAGCTGCACGCAATGCTTGGGGACATTTCCAGGCAGGTTCAATGGCCCATCAACGGCTCAATGGAGTGCCTTTCTATCGACGATTGGAAAGCGGTTATCACGGCCAGCCTAATGCAGGAAAAGCGAATGGCACCGGGTGTGCGTGGCGGCTTTGTCATTCTCGGTAAACGCACCAGCACCATGACTGTGCGTGAAATGTCAGAAATGATCGAATTTTTGTATGCCTTTGGCGCTGAACATGAGGTTGTGTGGTCTGAGCCTAACGATATTCCAGGATGGGTGAAATGAAAGGTCGCCCAACCACTAAAGATCAAAAGATATTTCATGGCCAGCTATGCCGCTATGTTGGTTGCATTGCGTGCTGGATAGACGGGCAGTTTAACGATTACTGCTCAATCCACCATGTCGACGGGCGGACAAAACCTTGGGCTCATTGGTTTGTTCTGCCTTTGTGTGCAGGACACCATCAAGACGGCGCAGGCGCGCCAGGCTTTATTTCAGTCCATCCTTGGAAAACCCGATTTGAGAGCAGATACGGGACTCAAAAGGCTTTACTGAATCATTGCCTGGAACTGCTTGAGCGTAAGCACAAAATTACTGTACCCCTGGCGCGTGCGATCGCAAACGATCAGTGGGAAAGGATTGCTTTATGAAAGCGCAGACAAACCCGGCTGCTCAGAAAGCCATGCGTATAGCGCGCAAGCTTGCACGAATGAAGCGGCGGCGCGCTATGGCCCCGTATGTTCATGAGTGGGCCGTGGCAATGAAAGAAAGTGTCTCAATAAGCATTTACGGGGACAAGCATGGCAGGTGATTGGATCAAAATGCGCCCCTCGCTGTTGACCAGCCCAAAGGTCAACTTAATCGCGCGCATGATTGAGTCGACCAGCGACATTGGTAAAACGGTTTCGTTATTGCGTGACGTTACGCGTAACGAAAACGTTACGCAACCCGTTACGGACGCTGTAACGCGCAGTGTTATGGAGAGCGTTACTGTCACATCGTTACTGAAACTTTGGGGTATTGCAAACGATCATACAAGCGACGGAATTTTCTATAACGCTGACTTTTCGTACATCGATAACATTGTCGGAATAACCGGTTTTGGGCGGGCTTTAGAGACGGTTGGATGGGCTGAATTTGACCCTGAAAATATGACCGTCACTTTGCCGAACTTCAATGAATACAACACTTCCGGGGAAAAGCGTAGCCTATCTGCAAAGTCGAGTGCAGAGCGTCAGCGTGAGTACAGAGAACGAAAAAAACAGGAAAAAATCCGTGCTGAATCCGTTACGGAAAGCGTTAATAACGGTGACGTAACGCGTGACGTAACGGCGTTACGTAACAGTAACCGCAGAGAAGAGAAGAATAGAGAAGATATAAAAGATAACCCCCAAACCCCCTTGACAGGGGGTGAAGTCCTGTCGGAAGAAAAACCAAAACGAAAACGCTTGCCGCGAACCACACTGAAAACTTTTGTCCAGGCATGCAAAGACGCCGGTGAAAAGCCGATCAGCGATTACGGGCCAATGCTGCGCTACGTCGAGGATACCGGGTTGCCGACCGAGTTTGTTCAACTGGCCTGGGAAGTATTCAAGGGTGAGTTTTTACCTGGTGGACCGAATGAAAGCCGGCTGCAAGCAGACTGGCGAAAGCATTTCCTGAACTACGTCCGAAAAGGCTATTTACGGCTCTGGTTTGCCAAACCGTCTGGCCCCGATGGTGCGGTTGAGTACGTGCTGACAACCCAAGGCCTACAAGCTCAGGCGGCTATGCTCAAGCGGGAGGCGGCATGATGTTCTCGATTGAAGCCGAACAGGCCGTGCTTGGCGGCATGCTGATGCAAAACGAGGCGCTGGACATGGCGCCGTGGCTTGAGCCGGATCATTTTTACCGTGCTGAACACCGAGCGATATTCTCCGAAGCCCGCAAGCTGCACATCGGCGGGAAAAACTTCGATGTTGTCACGTTGGGCGACAAGTTGAGCGTCGAGGGTGGCATTGGGTATTTGCACGAACTGGCGAGTAACACACCTGGCGTGGCAAATTTCGCGCACTACGCCGGGATTGTTCGAGATTATGCCCAGCGTCGTGCTTTGGCCGTCCTGGCCGATGAAATTAAAACACAGGCCGCCAACAATGAAGAGCCGCGCAAGGTTACGGATTTTCTGCAATCGAAGTTGGAAAAAATTATTCAAGACGCCACAACATCGGATCCTGTTCGCGCAGGCGATGATGTGGGCAGGTATGTGAGCGATTTTAAGCGGCGGGCAACCGGGGAAGGCCCCAAGGCCATGTCAACTGGTTATGTGGATTTGGACAGCCGATTAGGGGGTGGCTTACGCGAAGGAGGTCTCGTCGTTCTGGCAGGGCGTCCAAAAATGGGCAAAACCAGTCTGGCGCTGAATTTTACCTTGAACATGGGGTTCAACCACGGCGGGCTGTTTCTGTCGATGGAAATGCCAAAAGATGAGTTGATAGACCGCAGCATGTCTATTTTAAGCGGTGTGCCTTTACGCAAAATCATCGACCCGCGAGAAATGAGCCAAACCGATTGGGCCAAGTTTCACGATGCTGCTGAGAGGTTTGGGCAACTCAATCTATCGCTTGACGATCAAGGCGCATTGAGCCTTATGGATGTACGCGCCAAAGCACGGTTAGTTAAGCGCAAGCAGGGATTGAAGTTCATCGTTATTGATTACCTGCAGCTTATGGAAGGTGAGGGCGATAGCCGTAACACTCAGATTGAAAACATCACACGCGGCCTGAAATCGCTAGCCAAAGAGTTGGGCGTAGTCATTATTTTGCTGTCCCAGCTTAATCGCCAGCTTGAGCAGCGACCCAATAAGCGCCCCATGCCTTCCGATCTACGGGATTCTGGCGCTATCGAGCAGGACTGCGATATTGCCATGTTCGTGTACCGGGACGAGGTCTACAACGAGCACAGCCCGGACAAAGGTATATGCGAGGTCATTATCTCCCTAATACGCCAAGGCGAACCCGGAACAGTCGGCATGGCCTATATCGCCTACTTAACCAAATTCGCAAACCTTGAGCACGGTCGTGAGTTTGGCCGCGCACCCACCCGCCAACGCTACGCAACCATAAAGGACTAATCGAATGACGCACACGGACAGCCTGGAGGCTTTGGCTTATCAATCCATCGAGAGCACGGATCCTTTGGCGATGGCGCGCAAGGCAAGGGCCGCACGGACCACATCAATACGTAGAAATATTCTGGCTTTGGACCTGGGCACGAAATGCGGCCATGCCTGCCGAAATATGGACGGCGTCATTGTTTACGGCACAGAAGTGTTTACCCCCAAAAAGCATTGGTCGGCTGGCCAGCGCTGGCAGCGGTTTCGTGGCTGGCTCGTTGAACTGGTCGTGAATAACCATATCCATTGCATAGCCTATGAGGAAGTAAGGGGTCATAACGGAAACGACGCCGCGCACGTCTACGGCGCCTTTCTCGCGCTGACGCAGTTGATAGCGGACTCGCACAACCTGGAGCTCGTGCCGGTGGGTGTGGGCGTAATCAAGAAACACTGGACTGGCAAGGGTAATGCCCTGAAAGACGCCATGATCAAAGAAGCGAAAAGCCGTGGATTCCACCCGAAAGACGATAACTGTGCCGACGCACTGGCTATTTTGGATTGGGCGACCGCTCAGGAGCGCAAGCATGAAAAAGCACACGCGTCGACTTGATGAAATCCGCCAGTTTGAAATGCTCGATCCTGCGCGCGTGTTGCAGATCAAGCAGGAGAGCAGGAACCGGACGTGCGCCGGGTGCGCGGAGATCCGGTTTATTGAAAATCCGTTTGACGGCCGCAAGAACCTGAAGTGTGCCATTGGCAAAGAAATCGGCAAACGATGCAGCAATTACCAGGAAAGGACCGGGAATGAGTGAGCCACTATTTAAATCTGCGCACCAAGCGTTGAGTTTTGCGTACAACTTCTCCGATTCGACGCTTGATCGGCCGCTTATGAACCGGCTTGCTGACAAGTACAAGCCAACTGGCAAAGGGTTGTCAGGTGTGGACGGTGCTGGGCAGGCCGGCATGATACTCAGGCGGATTGAAAAAACGCTGCCACGGCTGCAAAAAATGATTCTGATCGCCAGATTTGCTGCCAAGGACGACAGTTGTCCGTGTTGCGGCGGTGAGGTGCCAAGTTTGATTTGGATGGGCGCCATACGGGAAATATCCGATGCTGCTGTTGCCCAGGCGCTTTCCGGCCACGTTACGATGCGCGCGCTTCGAGATGGGCTGGTGGCCAGATACTTTGGTAAGAAAACACACATTCAAACGCTGGCCAAGAAAGCCAACGTCAACCGGGATACGGCCAGCAAGCAAAATAGCCAGATAGTCATGTGGTTGCACGGCACGCGCACGACCAAGAAAGGCCATATCCGTGAGGATGGTGTTAAAGGGCAGGAGCAAATGGCGCTGGAGGCTGCCGAGGCTGTGTTGTATGAAGCGGGGCTAATAGGCGAAGAATGAAAACACTAAATTACTCAACATCAAAAAAAGGTTGACACATAACGCAGATTTGCGGAAAATACTAAGTATTCATGCATTGTTCATTAGTGCGCCCACAGAAACCCGCCCAAGAAATTCGGCGGGTTTTTTGCGTTTACAGGCATGCATCCGGGTAAACCCAATTGCCCCTCCCATCTCCCTCCCGTCGGTTGGTTCTGGATGCATCCCTATAAGCGCAAGGCGCACGCCAACGGAGAGGGAATTATGTCCACGGAAGATTCGATAGGCCTGTTTTCTGATATTGAGCGGAGCATCAAGGAGGCGGCGCACATTCAAGCTGAGGCGGATACACGAAAGTTCCGAGATCACTTGGTTGCCATGCTGACCGATTTGGGGCTGGATACAGGCTCCTTTGGAACTAGCAAGATCGTGGCGGTTGCAACACAAACGTTTGAGAAAGAACGATTCGCGCGCATCCTTTCGCTCAAGAAACAAGCGGTACTTAAAATCATCACCGGCGGCAGCGAATTGCCAAATTCCGCAAGTTAGTAACCCACCAGATCGGCCCCTAAGACGATAAAAAGAAGTGGTCCTGGTAGTAACTCATGCGTTTTTGGTGGTGCCGGCCGCGTTTAGAGTCGACCGTACAGCAAGATAGCGCCCCAATTCGGAGAGGCTTCCCTGATTAGCTTTTGCCAGCCACGGTAGAGTTCATGAATTACGTTGGCGTGTTGGCCATGTGCTTTTGCGCCGTGCTGAATGGTGGTGATCTGGATATCGATTTCAAAAAAGCGTTTCGCCGCGCTGCGGTGCTGGAGTTGAATGAGCTCGGCAGCGAGTAACGACAGTTCACCTTGTTTCATGGGTCGCGTGAAAGTCAGGCCTTTATTATTGATCACGAAATCAATCCGCCTCACAAGGCGCAAGGCCTGTGCCTTCACCTCATAGAAGCGAGCGATACGCGCCATTATGAGGCCCGAGTACACGCCACTGATCACGCCAGCGACTATTCCGCTAAACAGATTCAGGTTGAATTGAGCGAAGACCGCAAAGATATCCATACACCCCTCCCTAATTCCCCAAATTCTACAATCCCTCGGCCCGCCTCGCGCGGGCCTTTTGTCGTGAGAACCGATATGAGTAATCTCACTATCAAGCAAGAAAACTTCTGTCTGGCCTACATAGAGACCGGAAACGCCAGTGAAGCGTACCGCCGTGCCTACAACGCAAAAAAATCCAAGCCAGAAACTATTAACCGCACGGCAAAAGAACTACTGGATAACCCCAAGATCGCCGCAAGAGTAACGGAGCTAAAGAATAGGATTGCGAAAAAGGTTGAGATCAGCCAAGAGCGCGTACTCGAAGAACTGTCCGCGATGGCTTTCTACGACCCCGCCGATTTGGTTGTGCCTGATCCCGACAACCCAGGAGAAGTTAAGAACATCGTCAGCCCGAAGGATATTCGCTTGCTGCCGGCGCAGATTCGGCGCTGCATTATTGGCTGGAGTTGGGATCGAAGCGGAAATTTCGTGTTGAAGCTGGCCAACAAGACGCCAAACGTTGAGTTGATCGCGCGTCACCTTGGCATGTTCGTTGACCGCAAGGAAATCAAGGTCGGTCGACTTGAGCAAGCCAGTGAAGACGAGATCGACAGCAAGATTAATGAATTTGCTCGCGAAATTGCTGAACAGCGCGGCATGTCTGTCGATGCAGTTTTAGCGGAACTTGCCAGCGTTCAACCAGACACGCATGTCCATTGATAGTGTTCTGACTGGTAATCCGCGCCTTAATCTGGCCATACTGCTGCAAGAGAAGGTACGCAGGGCAAAAACCAATCGTCTTAAATACTACCGACCGTATGAAAAGCAGCGCGAGTTTCACGAGTTAGGCTCAAAGTATCGAGAGCGATTGTTGTCGGCTGGTAACCAGTCCGGCAAGACGTACTCGGCTGCAATGGAAACTGCCATGCACGCGACTGGTCGGTATCCCGATTGGTGGAAAGGCAAGGTGTTTGAAAAGCCGGTAGCAGGCTTGGCCGCTTCGGTTACATCAGAATTGACGCGAGATGGTGTACAGCGCTTGTTGCTTGGCCGACCTGGGATCGAGTCTGAGTATGGCACAGCCGCATTACCCAGAGACTCGATCAAGGAAATTTCTTCGCGTGCCGGTGTACCTAATGCGGTGTCGCAAATTATTGTCCGGCATGGCGGCGGCGGCGACGTGCAACAAGGCGAGTCATCGATACTGATCAAGTCATATGACCAGGGCAGTGAGAAGTTTCAGGCCGATACACTCAATTTTGTCTGGCTGGATGAAGAACCACCCATAGAGATTTATACCGAAGCACTGACCCGCACGAATACGACGCTGGGCCCGGTATTCATGACATTCACGCCCTTGAAGGGCATGAGCAAGACGGTCATGCGGTTTTTGATCGAAAAGATGCCTGGCACTGCCGTCGTGTTCATGGGCTTGTATGACGTTGGCCACTACACCAAAGAGCAAGCCGACCAGATCATTTCGACGTATCCAGAGCACGAGCGCGAGGCCCGAGCCTTTGGTAAGCCGGTGCTGGGTTCAGGTGCCGTGTTTCCGATTGCAGAGTCAGAAATTGTGGTGCAGCCATTTTCGATCCCGGATGACTGGCCGCGTATTTGCTCGATGGACTTGGGCTGGGATCACCCAACGGCTGCAGTTTGGCTGGCACACAACCTGGAAACCGACACGGTTTATCTGTACGACGTGTACAAGCGCGCGAAACAGGTTCCGGCAATTCATGCCAGCGCGATTAAAGGCCGTGGCGCATGGATACCGGTTGCATGGCCACATGATGCCCTGCAGACGCAGAAAGACAGCGGGATTCCCATGCGAGACACCTACCGAACCGAGGGGCTGAACATGTTGCCAGAGCGCACCCAGTTCGAGGATGGATCAATTGGCGTTGAGCCAGGCATTCAAATCATGCTCAATCGCATGGAAACCGGCAAATTTAAGGTGTTTTCCAACTGCGAGGGCTGGCTGGAGGAATACCGAATGTATCACCGCAAGGATGGCGTAATTGTCAAACAGATGGACGACGCAATCGATGCAAGCCGAGGCGGCATCATGATGCTTCGCTACGCCAAGAAGTTCGACACGACGCAATTCAAACCCTTCCGAGATAGCTGGCGCGCGTAAATATGAAAAATGTTGTTATTGGTACTGATCTGCTCGATCAAGAGCGTATCGATGGCCAGAATGCACACGCCAGTTCCGAGGACAAAGCCAAGCCTGACGAGTGTGCGCTCAGTGTGCGCCAGTTAGAGCGATGGCTTGAAGAAATCCGCAACCAACCGCAATGGCGGCGCGAAGCCGACAAGTGCGTTGACTACTACGATGGCAACCAACTGGATGCTGATACGCTGGAGCGCCTGGAAGCGAAAGGCTTGGGCCCGCTAATCACCAACCTGATTGCTCCCACGGTTAATGCCGTACTGGGCATGGAAGCTAAGACGCGAACAGACTGGCATGTTGGCGCAGACGATGATAAGTATGGCGACGTGGCCGAAGCGCTCAACTCAAAGCTGCACGAGGCAGAGCGGGAAAGCAACGCAGATCGGTCTAACTCCGACGCTTACGCGGCAATGATTAAAGCCGGGTTCGGCGCCGTCGAGGTCTCACGCGAGAGCAACCCATTCAAATTCCCGTACCGCGTAGACTATATCCACCGCTCGGAGCTCTTTTGGGACTGGCATTGCAAGAAGCCTGATTGGTCCGATGCCCGGTATGTCGTGCGCAAGAAGCAGTTTGACGCCGATCATATTGCATCATTTTTCCCCGACTTTAAGGACGTGATCAAAGCCGCCGGCAACTGGCGCGACTGGACAGACTATCTGACGTTCGACTCCAAGATGTCAGCAGAACTGCTCCATTCGATTGATCAAGGCATTCGCACAAGCTGGGATGACCTGGACTGGCGCGATGTGACCCGTCAGCGCGTCGTGTGCTACGAGGTCTGGTACCGCGTTTGGGTGCGTGGCCTGGTGTTGAAGCTGCCTGGCGGCCGTACGCTGGAGTTTGACCCCAAGAATAAATTTCACAGAGCAGTTGTCGCTTCAGGCGTCGTTCAGCCCCAAGCCGCTGTCTATGACAAGATTCGCTGCGCGTTCTACATCGGCCCGATTCGCGTGCGTGATATGGCGACGAACAAGCGTTGCTTCCCGTACATACCGTTCTATGGCTACCGAGAAGACTTAACGGGCGTGCCATACGGGCTGATTCGCTCGATGCTATCTCCCCAGGACGAGATCAACGCTCGAACGGCCAGAATGATGTGGTTGCTGAACAGCCGTCGCGTGATGATCGATGAAGATGCTTTGAGTGACAAAAATACCCACAGCGACGTGAGCCGGGAAATTGCGCGTGCTGATGCCTACATTATCACCAACCCAACGAGGTCAAATGGCGCGAACGCGATACGCATTGATGACAATATGGCGCTATCACAGCAGCAATTTTCGGTGATGCAAGAGCGTAAGGCGGCGATTCAGGAGGCGGCAGGCGTTTATTCAGCCATGATGGGTCAGCAAAGCAATGCGAGTTCCGGGCTGGCGATTCAATCACTGGTTGAGCAGGGTGTTACGACACTGGCCGAAATCAACGACAACTACCGAATGTCTCGGCGCATGGTCGGTGAAGCGCTGCTCGATCTGATCAAAGAAGACACCATCGAACAAGCTGAGGTATTGGTGGATACCGGCATCGTCAAGCGCCGTGTGATAGTCAATATCCCGCGCGTGGACCCCGAGACTGGCCAGAAATACAAAGAGAACGATGTGCAGACCGCACCGGTCAAGGTTGCGCTATCCGATGTGCCCAGCACGCCAACATACCGTCAGCAGCAGTTTGGCC
>NZLH01000289.1 GCA_002694155.1 Pusillimonas sp.
CCACCTGGAAAAATATACTGTTGGATGAAATCAGTTGACTTCACGTAGCGATCGAACAAATCATCGCGAATGGTGATGCTTTGGATGCACGCCCGCCCACCCGGCTTCAAGTTCTTGCGTACGGCTTCAAAGAACGACGGCCAGTACTCTCGGCCAACCGCCTCGAACATTTCAACGGATACCAGGGCATCGTAAGGCCCATCGTTAATATCACGGTAATCTTGTAAGCGCAGGTCCGCCATATCTTCATGGCCAGCGTCAGACAAACGATTGCGTGCGTAATGCAATTGCTCTGTCGACAAGGTCACCCCCACCACACGGGCACCACGTTGCGCCGCCGCTTGCGCAACCGCGCCCCAGCCACAGCCTATTTCCAGAACACGATCACCTTCGCTTACCAACGCTTCGTCAAGCACACGCTGCACTTTTGCATGTTGTGCCTGCGCTAAAGTTTGCGTTGTGTCGCCCTGAAACCAGGCTGAAGAATAGTTCATGGTTTCATCAAGCCAATGCCGATAAAACGCGTTACCCAGATCGTAATGCGCGTGAATATTGCGCCTGCTGCCGCTTCGGCTATTACGATTCAATGCATGACGTACCCGGTAAAACAACTTTCCCCACCAGGCGCCATACATAACACGCTCCATTTGCGCTCGGTTAACAATGAACAAAGCAATAAGCGACGTTAAGTCAGAGGTTGTCCAGTCGCCCTGGATATAACTTTCCGCGAATCCAATATCACCTGACTTCAACGCGGCGGCAAACACATTCCAATTATTCAAGCGCAATGCTGCCTGAGGCGCCCCTCCCGGCCCAAAGCGACGGATCTCACCATTGGGCAACTCGATATCCAGGCGCCCAAAGGCCAACTTATCCAGCATTCTCAAAACCGTGCGCGCAGCAAAGGTGGGCCGGCTGGGATGCGCCCGCGAACGGTCGAAGGGACGGTGCGAGTCCAAAGTGCGTGTCATGATTCCGAGCTCCTGGAGTAGGACTTATGAGTGTCGTCACCGCGGGTGACGAAAGGTTGATCTGGTGATGGTTTGCGATGGAACGGCACTTTCTTCAGCCACAAACGCAAGGCCTGCCAATGAATTCTGGCAATAATGCCAAAAGTAAGAAAAGGCATGGAAAGCATGACTTTCCACAAGGCTGAACGACTGAACGAAGATAAGCGCCCGCTAACGCTGGTTTGCAAGATAGTCTGACCATGCGGGTCGTCATGGTCTATACGCGCAACAATATGTTCACCGTGCGATGAGGTCGCGTCTGTGCGCAAGAATCGAAAACGATATCGTCCGTTGGCTTGGCAAAAAGGTGACACATGAAAGACTTTGTCGGCCACCATTTCTTTGCCCCACTGCACAGACGAACCCAGCAAATAGCAATGACGCTCGCCAAAAGTATTGTTGACCTCGGCAAGAATGGCGCGCAGGTTACCCTGACGGTTATAGGCATACCAGAAACTAACCGGCTTGAACACATAACCAAGAACACGCGGGTAGGTTTGCAGCCATACCTCGCCGTCAGCATCATGAATACCCGATTCGCGCAACAAACTATCAAACCAGGCCAAGGCGTCTGGCCCACCAATGCCATGATCTTTGTCGTGAAAGGAAACCATAGAAGGTTTGTTGCGTGCCAGACCACGCCAGCCGCGTTCCTGGCCGCTGCGCATGGGTAGCATTAGAAACCATGTTCTGTAAGAAAACACGTGCTGTACCGGCCGCAACCGGGCATGACGGATCTGACCATTACCAATCAAGGGCCGGGCCTTTATGCCCGACGCGTTAACGTGTTCTGCGTTGATCGCCGCCCGTTTCATAAGCTGTTCCATTATTACGCAGCCAAAGCTGAAGAAGGTTGGCCTGCGGATTGCTGCCATCGCGCTACCAGTTCGTTTGCCACCTTCAGACCCGATTGATAGCCATCTTCGTGAAAGCCGTAACCTGTCCAGGCACCGCAGTACCATGTGTGATTCCACCCTTGTAAATCGGGCAACTGCAATTGCGCGCGCCGAGCAGCCATATCAAACACAGGGTGCGCATAATCAAAGCGTGCCAGCACCTTGCCTGGATCAGGCTCTCGCAGAGGATTCAACGTTTCCACAACCGGAACGTCAAAAGGTAAGGGCTGCAAACGATTTAACAAGTAATGCAGACAAACACCCGGCGCTTGCTCGTTCGCACGAGTGCCATGCTCATAGTTCCAGGCCGCCCATGCCGTTTTCCTACTAGGCAACACACTGGTGTCGGTGTGCAACACTGCATAATTCGACTGGTACTGAATCGCCGAAAGCATTTCGATCTCTTGAGGGTGCGCATCCAGAACCAGTAACTTCAACGCCTGATCGGAATGGCAGGCCATAATGACCTCGTCAAAATGCTCGGTTCCAAAACGTGTGGTAACCGACACACCCCCACCCAGCCCCTGACGCCTTACCGATAGAACAGGCGTGCGTAAACGCAAATCTGGAATCTCGGCAACCATTTTCTCTACATAGTTGCGCGCGCCGCCCTGCACCGTATACCATTGCGGCCGGTTGGTAAGCTGAAGCAAACCATGGTTATGGCAGAAGCGAATTAAGGTGGAAATTGGAAACGCCATCATTTGTTCGGCCGGACAAGACCAAATACTGCTGATCATTGGCAACAAATACCAGTCGCGGAAACTGGCACCGTATTTATTGGCTTCCAGAAACGCACCAAGCGGTTGCTGCAACTGCGCCTCGCTACCCGATTGGGCCAACGCCGTTGCCTGTCGATTAAACCGCACCAAATCGGACAGCATCGACCAGAACTGCGGCCTTAGCATGTTCCTGCGCTGCGCAAACACAGTATTCAGGTTGCTGCCGCACCATTCAAGAGACTGGGCTGCCACCTGCACGGAAAACGACATGTCCGACGGTGCAGTTTGGACTTTTAAAGTGTCAAACAGACTTATCAGACCCGGGTAAGTTTTCTCGTTAAAAACAAGAAAACCCGTATCAACACCGTGTGTTACCCGCTCTCCGCTGGCGTCAGGCAAAGTAACATCAACGGTGTGCGTATGCCCACCCCAATAATCTTCAGACTCGAACAGGGTGACCGCAACCGGGTAGCTTTGACGACCCAGGTGCCACGCTGCGCTAAGGCCCGATATGCCCGATCCAACAACCGCTACTTTCTTCAATTTCGCCATTCCCTGCCTAGACAAACATATTTTTGTCTAGGTCAAAAATTAGTAATTAGCGAAATAATAGGCTAAAAATTTATTTTTATCAATATATGTCCTAGACAAAATAAATTTGATATTATTCTTGTCCATGACAAACCGAAAATAACCAGGTTCAAAACCATGACGTCTGTTTCGAAGAACCCACAGCTAATGTTGAACATTACTGCTGTGGAACGCGACACCCGGATTGGCAAAGATGCCTTGCGCGTTTGGGAACGACGCTATGGCTTTCCGCAGCCGGAACGCGACACCAATGGCGAACGCCTGTACCCGCCAGAACAAGTCGAGCGTTTGCGAATTATCAAACGTTTGTTAGACGCAGGACATCGTCCGGGGCGGGTCGTCGCCCTGGAATTAGCCCAGTTACACGAACTAAGCGACGCTCTGAAAGAGCCTGCCACTCCTACCTCATTAGCTGGCAATGCTGCTTCTTTACAACAACTGGAAATCGCGCAGTTATTGGCATTGTTAAAAACCCATGACCCCACCCAGCTGCGGCGTCGGTTCTCGCAAATTATTATGCGCATCGGCCTGGCCCATTTTGTTCTGGATGTAGCAATGCCACTGATGCGAGAAGTAGGCAAGGCCTGGGCCAGCGGAGACCTCCACATTTTTGAAGAGCATCTTTGCAGTGAAGTACTGGAAACCAGTTTGCGTGCAGCTTTGGCAACCGCGCCCGAACCCTCAGCAAACAGCCGGCCACGAATCTTGTTATCAACGGTACCAGGTGAAAGCCATAGCTTAAGCATCCTCATGGCCGAAGCACTATTTTTGGTGGAAGGCTGCAGTTGCATGAACCTGGGCGCACAAACCCCCTTGCACGACATGATCAGCGCGGCAAATGCGCACCGCTCCGACATTGTCGCCATCAGTTTTTCAGCAGCCAGTAATCCAGGCCACTCGGCCGACGCCCTTTCCGAATTGCGGGCAATGTTGCCCGCAACAATAGAGCTTTGGGCGGGTACACCTCATGCAACATTGCAACGGCGCGACCTTCCTGGCATCAGTATCATGGCGCATCTGGAAGACATTCCTACGCAGATACAACGATGGCGACAACAAAGATAACCAGCACAGGTTTACACTAGGCACTCTTATCGCCTGCAACTAAGTTCCAGGTGCTCCTACTCTTCATTTCGAGAAGCCTTGTTTTGAGAAAACTGCTGAACTGGAAAGTACTGTCACTTGTTCTGCTGCTCATTGCGGCAGGGGCCATTTTTTGGCAAAAGTGGCAAGGCCCCGAAGTTCGTGCTTACCGGGTTGCATTACACCCACTGGTTCAACAAGTTGTTGCGACAGGTCGGGTGGCGTCGGATAGTCGGGCCGATGTAGGCAGCGAAATTACCGCTATCGTTCAAGAGCGGCTGGTTGAGCGAGGGCAGGAAGTGCAGCAGGGGCAAGTTCTTATTGTTCTGCGCGCCAATGATTTAAAAGCACAGGCACAAGAGGCGCAAGCCGCACTGAATCTATTAATTAACTCGAAACGACCACAAGCGCAGGCGCGTCTTGCGCAGGCGCAGTCGCATTTAACGCAAGCGAAACGCGAAGCCCAAAGACGCCGGTTACTGGCTAAAGAAAAGGCCATTCCTGCTGAAGACCTCGAACAAGCTGAAAACGCCCTGGCCGCCGCACAAGCCGGCTTCGATCAGGCCAAGCTAGAGGTTATGGCGTTGGCCGAAGGTGGCGTTGAAGAAGCCATTTTGCAACAGCGCTTGAACGCCGTTCGCGCCGCCCTGGATAAAACCCAAATTCGCGCCCCTTTTTCGGGAACAGTTTTAGAACACTACATTGCCCCTGGCGATACCGTTCAACCGGGCGAAACCTTACTAACATTACGCGACCAAAGCAATATCGAATTGTTAGTACCAGTAGACGAACGTAATCTTGGCATTCTGGAAGTGAGCCAACCGGCTACCGTGCTGGCCGACGCATACCCAAACAACGCTTTCAAAGCAACTATTATCAGCATCGCACCTGTTATCGACCCACAACGGGGCACTGTAGATATCCGGCTTACAGCCAACCCCGCCCCCAAGTTTCTGAAAGAAGACATGACCATTACCGCAACAATACAAACGGCGCGCAATGACTCAGCATTGGTTGTACCCAACGATGTATTTTTTCAAAAAGAAGGTAACAAAGCAAAGGTTTGGCTTTACAGCAACGGTAAGGCCAATGAAATCGACGTACAAACTGGGTTAAGCAGCTTGTCGCTTTCGCAAATTACCGAGGGCCTGTCCGAGGGTGATGTTGTATTAAGCGCAACCAACGGCATCACCAACGGGCAACGCGTGCGCGCCAACATTAGCCCTTTGCCAACCAGCCGAACAAGCACCGCACCCGAACGAACCGATGGGGAAACGCCCATGAAACTGGATTAAACGCGTCGATATGTGGCTGGAATCGTTGATTGCCCTGAAGTTTCTGCGCCAGAACCTGGTTCAAACCGCACTAATTCTAGTGGGCATCGCTGTGGGGGTTTCAGTTATTGTCTTTATCACGACACTCATTAATGGCTTACAAGCCAACATTATCGAGCGTACGCTGGGCACACAGTCACACATACGTGTAGAGCCCGCCGAAGAACGGAATCTAATTGCACCAGCCGATCCGGGCACACTTGCGTTGGTGCGTGAAGACCCGCGTGGCCAAAGGTTGCGCTCTATTAACAATTGGATTGCTGTACAAACAACGCTAGACAATCTGCAAGGCATTACGGCAGTTTCGCCTATCGTATCCGGCCCGGCCTTCGCACGAAGAGGAGATGTTTTAAAGTCTGTTTCACTTGTTGGAATTGACCCCG
>NZLH01000290.1 GCA_002694155.1 Pusillimonas sp.
ACAGCCTGAAAGGTGCGAGTGGCCGGGTGTTGACCCTTTTCGCGCGTGCGGGTAGTGCATCAAGGTTTTGCCAGCATGCAGTCGGCTCTGGCTAATTTAGGGGTTGAGTCTATCGACGGGGTAATGCTCGATTTGGGTGTGTCGTCGCCACAAATTGATGAGGCTCAGCGTGGTTTTTCTTTCATGCGTGAAGGTCCGCTTGATATGCGCATGGACACCAGCAGGGGTTTAACCGCTGCTCAATGGCTGGCGCAAGCCGGCGTCGATGAAATTAGGGAGGTCATAGCAAAATATGGCGAAGAACGGTTTGCTTTCCAGATTGCAAAGGCGGTTGTTGATCGCCGCGAATCCAGGCCGCTGTGCACAACGCTCGACCTCGCCGAGCTCGTCGCCAGTGTCGTCCGCACGCGCGAAAAGGGTCAACACCCGGCCACTCGCACCTTTCAGGCTGTACGGATTTACATCAATGAAGAGCTCGAGGAACTCGCGCGCGCCCTCGAGGCAATTCTAACGTTATTGAACCCCGGAGGGCGCTTCGCGGTGATTAGCTTTCATTCTCTGGAAGACCGGATGGTTAAGCAATGTATTGCGTCCGCGTCGCGTCCAGCTGAAGCGACCGCTCGATTGCCGATTCCCGAGAAAGATATGCCCAAGCCTTTACTGCGTTCATTGGGTAAAGTTCTGCCTTCAAAAGAAGAGACCGAATCCAATCCGCGCGCGCGATCGGCAGTTTTACGCGTGGCGCAACGCACCACAACTGCGCTGCCGCCGGAAGGTGCAGCTTCTTTTGTGAAGGAGCTTCGATTGCAGGCAGGGGCACAGAAATCAGCGAACTTAAGCAGGAGGAAACGATGAGTCGCCTTTGCTTGATTCTTGCTTGTTTGCTTATGTTGTCTGCGTTGTCGTTAGTTACCGCACGCTATCAATCGCGCTTGTTATTTGTTTCGTCCGAGCGAATGGCCGCAAAAACGCAAGAACTGGATGTCGAATGGCGCAGGCTTCAGCTCGAGCGCGCCGAACTTGCCCGTAATGCCCGTGTCGATCAGCTTGCCCGTCAAGAGCTCAAAATGGTTGTGCCTACGCCCGCACAAACCGTTTATATGAAAAGCGGACAAATTGTGTCGGGCCCCGCAGCCATTGTGCAAAGGGGCGAGCAATGAAGCGTTTTCGTTTTTACGACAGCCCCGTTCTGAATATTCAAATGCCCTTGTGGCGTTCGCGTCTTGTCTTGGTTTTAATGCTGTTGGGCTTTTTCGCCATTGCAGCAAAAGCCATGTATTTGCAGGGTTTGTCGAACGACTTTTTGCAACAGCAAGGCGAGCGCCGCTACGAGAAAACATTAATTTTGCCTGCAACACGGGGTAAAGTTTTTGATCGCACGGGTCAAGTTGTTCTGGCCTCTAGTGTTCCGGCGCGCGCTATCTGGACTGTCCCTGAAGACGCTCAAGCAGCGACGCCGGCGCAATTAACTAAATTAGCCGGCTTGTTAGACATGCCGCTAAGCGAAATTCGCGGCCGGTTGGCTAATTTAAGTCGTAACTTTGTTTACATAAAGCGACAGGTTCCGCTTGAAACAGCGCGCGAAGTAGCCAAGTTAAAGATTCCGGGTATTCATCAGCAGGCTGAGGTGCGTCGTTTGTATCCCGAAGGCGGGATGACCGCACATATTGTTGGGTTTACAAACATAGAAGATCGCGGCATCGAGGGTATTGAGCTGGCGTTTGACGATTTGTTGTCAGGTGAGCCTGGCACTCGACGCGTTATTAAAGATCGTTTGGGGCGTGTTGTCGAGGACGTTCAGGCAGCGATTCCGCCAGTTCATGGTAAAGACTTGTACCTGTCAATCGATGCCGGGGTTCAGTACGATTTGTTTTCGGCACTTGAAACGGCAATGGCCGAGCACAAAGCCGCCGCTGCGGCAGGGGTGGTTATCGATGTGCAAACGGGCGAAATTCTTGCACTGGCTAATTTGCCTACCTATAACCCAAATGAAGGCGCCAGTCGTCAGGGCAAAGCGTTGCGCAACAGGGCCATGGTTGATACCTTCGAGCCTGGGTCAATCATGAAGCCATTTACAGTGGCCTTGGCCTTAGACTTGGGTCGCGTTCAGCCAGGCACAAAATTCGATACCGGTAACGGCAAATACCGCTACCACGGTAATACCATTTCCGACGTATCCCGCAATGGTGTAGTTGATGTAGGTGGCATTCTGCGTCGCTCAAGCAATATTGGTATGACCATGATTTCCGAGCGCCTGACGTCGCAGGAAATGTGGACAAAGTTCACAGAGCTTGGATTTGGTCGTGCCCCAAATGCGAACTTTCCGGGTGTCGCAGAAGGCCGCTTGCGTCCCTGGGAGCGCTGGCGTCCGATTGAAAGGGCCACTATGGCTTACGGCTATGGTTTGTCGGCATCCTTGCTTCAGGTTGCTCATGCATATACGGCCTTTGCACGCAATGGCGATATGGTGTCACTAACGCTAGTGCGCCGTCAGGGTAAGCCTACCAGTGTGCAGGTTTATTCGCCCCAAGTTTCTTCTACCGTTCGTGCAATGCTCGAGGAAGCAGCGGGTCGCGACGGCGCCCAATTAGCGCAGGTTCAGGCTTACCGGGTTGCAGGCAAAAGTGGAACGGCCCGAAAGCTGGTTAATGGTAAGTACAGCACAAAACAGTATCGCAGCTCGTTCGTTGGTTTTGCTCCGGTTTCTAACCCTAAAATCGTGGTAGCAATTTCAATTGATGAGCCGCATTCGGGTGTGTATTACGGTGGTCGTGTTGCTGCCCCTGTGTTTTCCACCGTCGTTGCCAGTAGTTTGCGTCGTTTAGGGGTACAACCCGATGCGCCGCTTGAGCCTGTTTTGGCGGCTGGGCCCGGTGAGGGGGACGCGCAATGAAGGCGAATCAAGTACTTACCTGGCTGAAAGCGCATGTTAGTGCACAAGCACATTTGCGTATGGACTCACGGCAAGTGTGTTTGGGAGACGCCTTCTTTGCATGTAAAGGATACGCTGGCGATGGTCGGGATTACATCGGCCAAGCAATTGCACAGGGTGCGTCGGTAATTGTTACTGAGCCTTTGCCAAAAAATGTGTGTGCGACGTCGTTGTCGGTGCCGGTACTTGAGGTTGAGTCCTTGAAGTCGATGCTAGGGCAGATTGCGCACGAGTGGTATGGCCAGGTGTCTGCGCAAATGTCTGTTATTGCGATTACGGGTACGAACGGTAAAACCTCTACAGTTCATTGGGTTGCGCAAGCCTTAAACGAGGCGGGTGTACCTTGCGGCACAATCGGTACGCTTGGCGTGGTTCTGCCAAACGGCACACACCTTGAAGGTAGTTTGACAACACCCGACGTTTTGTCGATGCATAAGGCATTGGCGGATATTGCTTTGGCCGGCGGACAGGTTGTTGCATTGGAGGCGTCGTCAATTGGGCTTGATCAGGGGCGGCTTGATGGCGTCGATATTAAAATCGCCGGGTTTACCAACTTCAGTCACGACCATCTCGACTATCACGGGTCGCTGGAACAATATGAAGCGGCGAAACTGGCGCTATTCAATCGGTCAAGCGCACGTCATGTAATAACAAATTTCGATGACACCGTTGGTCGAAAAATCGCGACAATAGGCAAGCATGCTCAGGTCTTTGGTTATTCAGCGAGCTTGTATGAAGGTGCCGCTATTCGCGCCCGAGAGATCCATGCGGGGCCGCATGGTCTTGTCTTTAAGCTGGAATTGCCAGATGGTCAGGCGCAAATTGTTACACGACTTGTCGGTCAGCATACTGTTTCCAACCTGCTTTTAGTGGCGGGTTGCCTGCATTGTTTAGGTTGGTCAGTTGTCAAAGTGGGTCGCGCGCTTGGTCGTTTGCTGTCGGTCCCTGGCAGAATGGAAGTGGTTGGGCCAGTAACGGCAACGACGGATTCGGCTCAGCTGCCTATGGTTGTCGTAGATTACGCACATACACCAGATGCGCTTGAACGCGCATTAGAGGCGCTTAGGGATCTTGCCGGTGCCAGGGGAGGGCGAGTGCATTGCGTGTTTGGCTGCGGTGGGAACCGTGATCGGGGCAAACGCGCGATGATGGGGGAAATTGCACAGCGGCTGGCCGATGAAGTGGTGCTAACCAGTGATAACCCGCGCAACGAGTCTCCAACGGCAATTCTCGATGATATTGCGCAAGGCCTAACCGGCCCTTACAAGGCATTTAACGAGCGAGCCGAGGCAATTTTGCAAACAGTGTGGTCGGCTTCGGCTGAAGACGTTGTGCTTTTGGCCGGCAAGGGGCATGAAACTTATCAGGAAATAAATGACAAGAGGCTGCCGTTTGATGATCGCGAGTGGGCGCGTGCAGCGCTTTTGTTACTGGGGCTGCCGGTTGTAAGTACGGATACCCGTACGCTGAAAAAGGGCCAGGTGTTTATCGCGTTGAAAGGCGAACGCTTCGATGGTCATCAGTATCTGGAAAAAGCGCTTGGCGCCCAAGCCTTGGCGGCGATAGTGGAAAGCCGCTGTGAGCCTTTTATGTTGCCGCAGGTTGTTCTAGGTGACACGCGCCTTGCATTGCAAACGCTGGGGCGTGTTTGGCGTAAGCGTTTCGATATTCCTCTTATTGCGGTTACCGGTAGCAACGGCAAGACAACAACCAAAGAAATGATTGCCTCGATACTTCGATGCTGGCAAAGCAACAACATGTTGTCGACCGAAGGAAACCTGAATAACGAATTGGGGGTTCCGCTTACGTTGCTACGCCTTCGACAACACCACTGTGTTGCCGTATTAGAGCTGGGGATGAATCATCCCGGTGAAATAAGTGAATTAGCCAAGATGGCAGCGCCGACGGTTGGGTTAGTTAACAACGCACAGCGAGAGCACCAAGAATTTATGCACACGGTTGAGGCGGTTGCGCGCGAAAATGGCGCAGTGCTCCAGGCGCTGCCAGTAGATGGCGTTGCTGTTTTCCCCGGAGACGATGCCTATACGGGTCTTTGGCAAACTTTGTCCGCTGAGCGCCGTCGTGTCGTATTTGGCCTGACTGAAGGCATGGACGTGTGCGCGGAGCAAATTCAGGCAGAGTCCAGCTACACGGCGTTTCTACTGAAAACGTCGGTTGGTGAATCTATGGTTCGTTTGAATGCAGCCGGCTTGCATAACTTACGTAATGCGCTAGCGGCTGCGGCATGCGGTTTGGCTGCCGGTGTGCCACTTGCCGCAATTGTGAACGGGCTAGAGCACTTCAACCCGGTTGCGGGGCGCATGCAGTTTTATGAGCGGCCTCACGGCTTTCAGCTTATAGACGATACCTACAATGCGAATCCGGACTCTGTTCGCGCAGCAATAGACGTGCTGGCCGGCTTAAGCGGTCGAACGGTGCTGGTTCTGGGTGCCATGGCGGAAGTTGGCGAACAAGGGCCGCAAATGCATGCCGAAGTTGGCCAATATGCTAAAGACAGGCAAATAGACTTTTTATTAACACTAGGCGATGCCGCACAAGATGCTGCTCGTGCGTTTGGAAAGGATGCTCAGTCTTTCAATGACCTCGACACTTTGCTAATGAGTTTGCGTCACCTTATGCCGGCTCATGTGTTGGTCAAGGGCTCGCGCAGTAGCAGGATGGAACGAGTAGTTCATGCCATGGAACAACAACAATCATTGAACGGGGGGACGCACCATGTTGCTTGAACTGGCGCGGTGGCTGTCTGAGGGGCATATTCGGGCATTTGCAGTGTTTGAATATATTACGTTGCGCGCTGTTCTGGCGTGTGCAACGGCACTGCTTATCGGTTTGGTCGCGGGCCCTGCTGTTATTCGAAGGCTAACGGCCTTGAAAATTGGCCAGGCAGTGCGTAGCTACGGGCCGCAAACGCACTTGGTTAAAACAGGTACCCCCACCATGGGTGGTGCGTTGATTCTTATTTCAATTGCCGTTAGTACGTTGTTGTGGGCCGACTGGACTAATCGCTTTGTTTGGGTTGTGCTGTTGGTGACCTTTGGCTTTGGCTGGATTGGATGGGTTGATGATTATCGAAAAGTTGTGCACCGCGACCCGGAAGGGATGAAGTCGCGTCACAAATTTTTCTGGCAAGCCTTAATTGGGATTGTGGCGG
>NZLH01000291.1 GCA_002694155.1 Pusillimonas sp.
ATCGCCAGTTCACCCAGGCTTTGTCTGTACCCGTGCTGGCCAACATTACCGAGTTCGGCCAAACCCCGTTGTTTTCCAGCGAAGAGTTGGGGCAAGCGGGCGTTGGCATTGTGCTGTACCCGCTTTCGGCATTTCGTGCCATGAACAAAGCGGCACAAACCGTTTACACCGCCATTCGCCGCGACGGCCATCAACGCAACGTGGTGGATATGATGCAAACCCGTGAAGAGCTGTATCAGTCTATTGGGTACCACGAATACGAGTCCCGGCTCGACCAACTCTTTCAACGGCAAAACGAAACAAAATAACAACCCGCCACACAACACGTTATCACCACGCCATTTCAACCATCGCGCCTCAGAACGCTCAGGAGACACACCATGGCTACATCACGCATACGCAAAAGCAAGTCTGCAACAACGCAACAAACAGCCAATGCCGCTGCAACGCCCGATCAGAACACCCCTTCGTCCGCCGGGCCCAAGCCCAAAAAATCCGTTGCCCTATCGGGTGTGGTGGCGGGCAACACTGCCCTATGCACTGTGGGCCGCAGCGGCAACGACCTGCATTACCGTGGCTACGACATTCTGGATATCGCCGAAACCTGCGAATTCGAGGAAGTCGCCTATTTGCTGATTCACGGCAGCCTGCCCACCAAGGTTGAACTGCAAGCCTACAAAGCCAAGCTGCAACGTTTGCGAGGGCTACCCCTACACGTACAGCAGGTACTCGAAGCTTTGCCGGCAGCCAGCCACCCCATGGATGTCATGCGCACGGCCGTATCGGCCCTGGGCTGCGTCTTGCCCGAGAAAGACGACCACAATCTGGCCGATGCGCGCGATATCGCCGACCGCTTGTTAGCCTGCCTGAGCTCGGCCTTACTTTACTGGTATCACTACAGCCACCGCGGTGAAATGATCGATGTGGTAACAGACGACGACAGCATTGGCGGCCATTTCCTGCACTTGCTGCATGGTGAAAAACCCAGCAAGGAATGGGTGCGTGCCATGCACACCTCGCTTATTTTGTATGCTGAACACGAATTCAATGCCTCCACGTTTACCTGCCGCGTCATTGCCGGCACCGGCTCGGACATGTACTCGGCCATTACCGGCGGCATTGGTGCCCTGCGCGGCCCCAAGCATGGCGGGGCCAATGAAGTGGCCTTCGACATACAAAAACGCTATGACACCCCCGAACAAGCCGAGGCCGATATTCGCGAACGTGTGGCTAACAAAGAGGTCATTATCGGTTTCGGGCATCCGGTGTACACCGTGTCCGACCCGCGCAACGAGGTCATCAAGAAAGTCGCCAAGAAACTGTCACAAAGTGCCGGCGATACAAAAATGTTCGACATCGCCGAGCGGCTCGAATCCGTGATGTGGGACGCCAAAAAAATGTTCCCCAACCTGGACTGGTTCTCGGCCGTGTCGTACCACACCATGGGGGTGCCCACCGCCATGTTTACACCGTTATTCGTACTGGCCCGTACAGCCGGCTGGGCTGCGCACATTATCGAGCAGCGCATCGACAACAAAATTATTCGCCCTACAGCCAACTACGTGGGCCCGGAAAACCGCAAGTTCGTGCCGCTTTCGCGCCGTAAACGTTAATACTCATCAGGAAGATTTTTATGTCTGCCGACACCACTCATATTTCCAATGTTCGCCCCCAACCCGACCAGGTTTTAAGCGACATTGCCGATTATGTTCTGAACTACACCATTCAAAGTGAGCTGGCCTACGAAACAGCCCGCAACTGCCTCATTGATACGCTGGGTTGTGGCCTTGAAGCGTTGGAATACCCTGCTTGCACCAAACTGCTGGGGCCCATTGTGCCTGGCACGACAGTCCCTCACGGTGCCAAAGTGCCCGGCACGCAGTTTCAGCTTGACCCGGTTCAAGCCGCCTTTAACATCGGTGCCATGATTCGTTGGCTCGATTTTAACGACACCTGGCTGGCCGCCGAATGGGGCCACCCTTCCGACAACCTGGGCGGTATCCTGGCCACCGCCGACTGGCTCTCGCGCACAGCCGTTGCTGCAGGCAAGGCACCGCTGACCATGCACGATGTTCTTACCGCCATGATCAAGGCGCATGAAATTCAGGGTTGTATTGCGCTGGAAAACTCCTTTAATAAAGTGGGGCTGGATCACGTTGTACTGGTCAAGGTGGCTTCTACGGCGGTAGTGGCGCAAATGCTGGGGTTGAACCGCGACGAGATCATTAATGCGCTCTCGCTGGCCTGGGTCGATGGGCAAAGCCTGCGCACTTATCGTCATGCACCCAATACCGGCAGCCGCAAAAGCTGGGCCGCCGGCGACGCCACCAGCCGCGCGGTGCGTTTGGCGCTTATCGCCCAAACTGGCGAAATGGGCTACCCATCGGTGCTGTCGGCCAAAACCTGGGGCTTTTACGACGTCCTCTTCAAAGGGCAACCCTTCAAATTCCAGCGCCCCTACGGCAGCTACGTTATGGAAAACGTGCTGTTCAAAATCTCGTTCCCGGCCGAGTTCCATTCACAAACTGCGGTGGAATGCGCCATGCAAATTCATGAAACGCTTAAGCAAAAAGGCAAGTCGGTTGATGACATCAAGCGCATTACCATTCGCACCCACGAAGCCTGCATTCGCATCATCGACAAGAAAGGCCCACTGAACAACCCTGCCGACCGCGATCACTGCATTCAGTACATGGTTGCTGTGCCCTTGCTGTTCGGGCGCCTGACTGCAGCCGACTACGAAGACAGTGTGGCTAACGACCCGCGTATTGATGAACTGCGCGACAAAATCATCTGTGTGGAAGACGCGGCGTTCACAGCCGATTATCACAACCCGGAAAAACGGGCGATTGCCAACGCCTTGAAGGTTGAGTTCAACGACGGCACCGCCCTAGACGAAGTGGTGTGCGAATACCCCATTGGCCACAAGCGTCGCCGCGAAGATGGCATTCCGTTACTGGAAGCCAAATTCCGTACCAACCTGGCACGCCGTTTCCCCGAGAAGCAACAACAACGTATTCTGGACGTATCGTTGAATCAGGCACAACTGGAACACATGCCAGTTCACGAGTACGTTGATCTGTACGTTATTTAAGTGTCGGCTCGTTTACTTAAGCGCACTGCATTAAACAAGCGGCGCTTCAGTAAACGGCCGCATTTTTATACATGAATAAAACTTATGTCTTATATAAGATATAAGACATTTGCCTGAATACAGGCGAACGCTTACAATTATGTTTTTCCCTCTTCTTCGATTAAAGGGCAAGTCTCATGCTGGATAACTATCGCCAACACGTTGCTGAACGCGCTGCGCTTGGCATCCCCCCTCTTCCTTTGTCTGCACAGCAAACAGCAGACCTTATCGAACTACTGAAAAGTCCACCTGCAGGTGAAGAAGAAAACCTGGTCGACCTGATCACGCATCGCGTGCCGGCCGGTGTTGACGACGCAGCCAAAGTTAAGGCGTCTTACCTTGCTGCCGTGGCCTTCGGTACCGAAAAATGCCCTTTAATTACGCCTGAAAAAGCCACTGAGCTTTTGGGCACCATGCTGGGCGGCTACAATATTCAGCCACTAATCGACCTGTTGGACAACGAAGCGCTGGCCGCTATTGCTGCAAAAGGCCTGAAGAGCACGCTTCTCATGTTCGACGCTTTCCACGACGTGCAAGAGAAAGCGGAAAAAGGTAATGCCTACGCGAAAGAAATCTTGCAAAGCTGGGCCGACGGCGAATGGTTTACCCAACGCCCGGAAGTACCGGAAAGCCTTACATTAACTGTTTTCAAGGTTAGCGGCGAAACCAATACCGACGATCTCTCGCCTGCGCCCGATGCCTGGAGCCGCCCCGATATCCCACTGCACGCGCTGGCAATGCTGAAAAACCCGCGCGATGGCATCGAGCCGGACGAACCTGGCAAAATTG
This sequence comes from Pusillimonas sp., assembly GCA_002694155.1. GTDB lineage: Bacteria > Pseudomonadota > Gammaproteobacteria > Burkholderiales > Burkholderiaceae_B > Neopusillimonas. The sequence continues at coordinate 3,923 of NZLH01000291.1, forward strand.
GCCCCATCAAACTCATTCAGGAATTGAAAGAGAAAGGTAATTTGATAGCCTACGTGGGCGACGTAGTGGGTACCGGTTCCTCGCGTAAGTCAGCCACCAACTCGGTATTGTGGTACACCGGTCAAGACATTCCGTTCGTGCCCAACAAACGTTTTGGCGGTGTCTGCCTGGGTAGCAAAATTGCCCCAATCTTCTACAACACCATGGAAGATGCCGGCGCCCTGCCTATCGAGCTGGACGTTTCCGAAATGGAAATGGGCGACGTAATTGAATTGCGCCCGTATGAAGGCAAAGCGCTGAAAGATGGCAAAGTCATTGCCGAGTTCCAGGTTAAGTCTGAAGTGCTGTTTGATGAAGCACGTGCTGGCGGCCGTATCCCGTTAATTATTGGTCGCGGCCTTACCGCAAAAGCACGCGAAGCATTGGGCTTACCGCCATCTACCTTATTCCGCTTGCCAAACAACCCTGAAGACAGTGGCAAAGGCTTCAGCCTGGCGCAAAAAATGGTGGGCCGCGCCTGTGGCTTACCCGAAGGTCAGGGCATTCGCCCCGGCACTTACTGCGAACCCAAAATGACTTCGGTAGGCAGCCAGGACACAACTGGCCCCATGACACGCGACGAACTGAAAGACCTTGCCTGCCTGGGTTTCTCGGCCGACCTGGTCATGCAATCGTTCTGCCACACTGCAGCTTATCCAAAACCGGTCGACATCAAAACCCACCACGAGCTGCCCGACTTCATCAGCACCCGTGGCGGCATTTCCCTGCGCCCGGGCGACGGCATTATTCACTCGTGGCTGAACCGTATGTTGCTGCCCGACACAGTAGGTACCGGCGGCGATTCCCACACCCGTTTCCCCATTGGCATCAGCTTCCCTGCAGGTTCTGGCCTGGTCGCTTTCGCGGCGGCTACCGGTGTTATGCCGCTAGATATGCCGGAATCGGTTTTGGTGCGTTTCAAAGGCGAAATGCAACCCGGCGTTACGCTGCGTGACCTGGTCAACGCCATTCCTTACTATGCCATTCAGCAAGGCCTGCTGACCGTCGAGAAAAAAGGCAAAAAGAATATTTTCTCGGGCCGCATTCTTGAAATTGAAGGCTTACCCAAACTGAAAGTAGAGCAGGCTTTTGAATTGTCTGACGCGTCGGCCGAACGCTCTGCTGCCGGTTGCACTGTTCGCCTCGATAAAGAACCCATTATCGAATACATCAACAGCAACATCACCATGCTGAAATGGATGATTGCCAACGGTTATGAAGACAAGCGCACCATTGGCCGTCGCATTAAGGCCATGGAGGCGTGGCTTGAAAATCCGGAACTATTGCAACCAGATGCCGACGCCGAATACGCTGCAGTTATTGAAATTGATCTGGCCGATGTACACGAACCCATTGTTGCCTGCCCGAACGATCCGGACGACGTCAAAACCATGTCCGATGTAGCCGGCACACCTATCGATGAAGTGTTTATTGGCAGCTGCATGACCAATATCGGCCACTTCCGTGCCGCCTCCAAGCTGCTAGAGAACAAGCGCGACATCCCCGTGAAGTTATGGGTTGCCCCCCCCACCAAAATGGACCAAAAACAGCTCACGGAAGAAGGTCATTACGGCGTTCTAGGTACGGCTGGTGCACGCATGGAAATGCCGGGCTGCTCGTTATGCATGGGTAACCAGGCACAGGTTCGTGAGGGCGCAACGGTAATGTCTACCAGCACGCGTAACTTCCCGAATCGCCTGGGCAAAAACGCCAACGTGTTCCTGGGCTCGGCCGAGCTGGCTGCTATTTGTTCACGCCTGGGTCGTATTCCTACCAAGGAAGAATATTTGGCCGATATGGGTATTCTTACCCAGCACAGCGGCGAGATCTATCGCTACATGAACTTCGACCAAATCGAAGACTTTACCGAAACGGCCAAAACCGTAAACATTTAATCCTTTTATCCGGGCTTAAATGCACCTCCCCCACCCGTTTAACGGGTGGGGGATTTTTACTTTCAGCACGCGTTACACTATTGCTGTTATTTTCGCAGAAACACTCATGGCTTCAACCAATAAAATGCCCCAGTCCCGCCTTCCTAACGATGTTCGTCGCCTGCTCGAACTTACCGAGGCCCTAACGCTTTCGGGCAGCCGGTTGGAAGACCTTTACTGGGAAGAACAGCTTAAGCAGCTAATAGGTAAGCTTTTCAAAGGGCGCAAAAACCGACACGTTGAAACTGCACTAGATCAACTTATTCCCAACCAGATGCAGGCATACGAGGTACTGGTAGAGCTGGCGGAAACCTTTTCCGAATCAACCGAACTTCAGCATAACGGCGATTACGACGTTCTTTTGGTCAGTGCGCCTATACTGATATGGACACGCTACCAGCTGTCATTGCCAGCCCCTTTGCAACCGAAAGACTTTAACCTTATTGAAACTGCCTTTCGCGAACATATTGCCGCCCAGCAAGCCTGCGTGGCGCTTTTGCCCCAGGTCATCAGCTTCGAGCAAATGCCGCAGTCATTTCAAGACACTGCGCGCTTAACGCAACAGCTTGGCAAACAGGCGCTCACAAACGAAGTGAAGCCCGTTGAAATTACCCCGCTTGCCCATACCGAAGGCATGTTGGCCGACGCCCGTTTCGTTATTGCCGTCATTGCCGTACCAAAAGGGCAACCCGTGTTCCGCTGGCAAACAACTACCGCACCGGCTGTGCTGTCCAGGGCACAAAGCCTTGAAAGCTGGCAACTTGCCATAGAGCCGTGCTTTAACCGGCTTTTTGCGGGCTGCACCGTTAATTACCAACAACCCGAAGCGTTTTTTGTAAGCAGTCGCGAAGCCGATCGGCAGATTCGCCCACTGGCACTTAAGGCTGCAGCCATTTGGTTACAAAACGCCGCAAACCTGAACGGCTCGGATATTCGGGCCACCATCGTGGGGTGCGGTGAAAGTATTATCGAAGAGTATCGGGTTGGCTTTACCACCCGTCAATCGAACCAGGTTATTTACGGTTGTGTCTGGCCCATTCTAAGCAAGGAAGAAGCCAGTTTGAACAACGAAGGTTTGCCAGATATTCCCGACCACATTGCCGAGCAACTTGCTGAAGTGGGTATTAAAGAAGTTAAACGCCTTAACGGGCTGGCCCAGGGCGAAATATGCGACGACTGCGGGGCACCTTTTTTCCCCAATACTTTGGGCGAAATGATGCATCCGGAACTACCCGACGAAATCGACCTTGAACCGAGACACTTTCACTAACTGACAATGTCAGATGCAAAGCCGCATCGCACTGAGGCACACAGCCTATTTGTAATTGACTTGTTTTGCCAGGTTATCGACAACTACGGAGATATAGGAGTTTGCTGGCGCCTGGCCAGACAACTTACACAACAAACGCGGCATTGTGTCCGTCTGTGGGTCGATAACCTGGCCGCGTTCCAACGTCTGGCACCGCAGGTCAATAACTCAGGAAAGCAGGCACTATCCAGCCAAATTACTTTGTATCACTGGAGTCAAGCGAATCACGTACCGTCGGCGGGCGACATAGTCATTGAAGCCTTCGGCTGCCAGCTACCAGAGTTGTTCATTAGCAAAATGGTGCACAAGAACAGCTTGTGGATTAATTTGGAATACCTTAGTGCAGAAGACTGGGTCGGCGACTGCCACGGACTTCCTTCATTTCAGCCCAATGGCTTGCGCAAGTACTTCTTCTTCCCCGGTTTTACCCCGGCAACTGGCGGCCTACTGCGTGAACCCGATTTGTTCGAACGTCGTAACAAGTGGTTAGCTGAGCCCGCTTTACGTTGGGCTCAACTTAGTAGGCTGGGCGTATCTGCCAAGTTGTGCAACTTGCTTCAAACAAGCGGCCGGCAAGTGTTTCTATTCAATTACCCCAGTGCACCGGTTAATGCTTTAATCGAAGCACTGGAAACCGACCCGAAGCCAACGGTAATTTTACAACCCCAAGGCAGTGGCCCGAATGTTTCGTCACCTGCACCCAATATTCATCACGTACAGATTCCCTTTGTGCCGCAACCAGAGTTCGACAGCCTGCTTTGGAGCAGCGATCTGAATCTGGTGCGGGGGGAAGACTCTGTTGTGCGCGCGCATTGGGCCGGCAAACCGTTTATATGGCATATATACCCGCAGGCCGATCATGCGCATCTAACCAAGTTATCTGCATGGCTAAATAAAAGTCCGTTTGATCAAAGTATTAAACAATTGCAAATGGCCTGGAATCAAGAGGATACGGCCGTTTGCAAAACGATACTTACAACACTGCTAAGCCACCCAGAAAAATGGCAAAACTGGCAGCTTTCCTGCCAAAACTGGGGGTTAAATTTAGGCCAGCAACCGGATCTTGCGACGAATTTACTTCAATTTTTTACCTATCACGCAGGAACGCGTTAAAATAATTGGCTTTGGGTTGTGCTGACGGGAACATTGCAAGGCCCTGCACCCGCTTTAACGGTTGTTATAAAGCGCGTTTTGCTACCCAACCCTGGCACCGCCACATTTTTTATCCCCGGAGTTTTATTACATGAAAACCGCACAGGAACTGCGCGTAGGTAACGTTGTCATGGTTGGCAACGAACCACTGGTTGTACAAAAAGCTGAATACAACAAGTCGGGCCGCAATGCCGCGGTCGTCAAGCTGAAATTCAAGAATTTATTGTCCGGCTCGGGCAGCGAGTCTGTTTACAAAGCCGATGAAAAGTTCGACGTTGTCATTCTGGACAAAAAAGAATGCACATACTCTTACTTTGCCGACCCTATGTACGTTTTCATGGATGAAGAGTACAACCAATATGAAGTTGAAGCCGACAGCATGGGCGACGCGCTAGACTACCTGGAAGAAGGTATGACAGTCGAGGTGGTTTTCTATGAAGGCCGCGCAATTTCAGTAGAACTACCTACCATCATTGTGCGCGAAATTACCTACACCGAACCCGCTGTGAAAGGTGATACCTCGGGCAAGGTTCTGAAACCTGCCACCATTAACACCGGTAAAGAAATCAGCGTGCCGCTGTTTTGCAACATTGGCGACAAAATTGAAATTGATACACGTACAAGCGAATACCGCAGCCGTGTAATGTAAAAGCCTGTACGCAGGGCAGGCACCGTTACTTACAACAGGCTTGGTTACATAAAAAAGTCGCGCCTCTTTGTTAGCGCGACTTTTTCAATGTTGGCCGTTATTTATTGCATACGGTCATCGTCGAGATAATCGGGAATAGGCAATACCGTGACCCCTTCTTCGGCCAATGCGGTGCGTTCTTCATTGGTTGCCGTACCCCGAATAGGCCGTTCTTCGGCTTCACCATGGTGCATGCGTAACGCTTCTTCAGCAAAACGGGTGCCCACATTCTCGGTGTTGCGCACAATTTCACGTACTTGCTGCATAACCTGCGCCTGCAATTTGGCAAGTTGGGCCATAGCAGGCGCTGCCAACACCTGATCGCCTGAAGCGTTGGAAGATGTGCCGGCCAGTTGCGCCGCCTGTTCGAACCCGGCGCCGGAGCTACGGCCACGATTAATGCGCGAAGCCGTTAGCTTCTTGCTAACTTTGTCGCTATTGCAAACCGGGCACGACAACAAACCGCGCTCTTGCTGCGATTCAAAACTGTCTTGGGAACCGAACCAGCCTTCAAATACGTGCCCGAGCTCACATTGAAGGTCGAAAACTTTAAGTGTCATAGGCGACTATTATAAGCGACACACGCCCTCTTCGGCGCCTGGCCGCATGGCTATGTTGCATAAACCCAGCTACAACCGCGGCACAGCGGCCAGCAAGCGCTGGGTTTGCCTATGTTGAGGGTTTTGCAAAACCCGGGGCGTCTCATTCATTTCAACCAGTTGCCCCCCCTCCATAATGGCGATCCGGTCAGACATATATTCAACAACACCAAAATTGTGCGTAATAAACAAATAGGCCATCTGAAGTTCATTTTGCAACGCTTGAAGTAATTCGATAATTTGCGCCTGCACCGATACATCAAGCGCAGAGGTCGGCTCATCGCAAATTAACACTTTGGGCTCAACTGCCAAAGCCCGCGCAATCGCTATTCTTTGCCGCTGACCACCCGAGAACTCGTGCGGATAGCGCGTGACTGTATTGCCAGGCAAGCCCACCCGATCGAGTAAATTGCGAATACGAAGCGCTCGCTGCGCTTTGCTCAGCTCGGGGCGCAAAGCGGCAACGCCTTCCTCTAAAATCTCGCCAACCATCATACGTGGGTCTAACGAAGCGTAAGGGTCTTGAAAAACAATTTGCATCGACTGACGTAGCGCACGCAATTGTCGTCTGTTAGCAGAAAATAACGACTGTCCGTCCAAAAAAACATCGCCGGAAATACGCGCCTGACGGTCCAGCAACCGCATCAACGCTTTCGCGGTCGTTGTTTTACCGCAGCCAGATTCCCCCAATAGTGCAAGCGTTTCACCTGGGCGCAGTTGAAAAGAAATGTCTTGAACAATTTGCTTATGCGACACGACCCTGCGTAGCAGTCCACCCCGTTGCGCATAAGCTACCGATAAATTGCGAACGTCCAGCACAGGGGGCTGCGTGTGGGTAGCAGTTCGGTCACCCCTTAACTCAGTATATTGCTGCGCTTTGGCCGCAACGCGTTGCCCCGTTACCAGCGAGCGCCCGCGTTTCTCAAACGCCGGAATTGCATTCAATAATTGCCGGGCGTATTCATGCCGCGGATTCTTGAAAAATACATCTACCGGCCCAGTTTCGACAATTTCTCCTTGCTTCATTAACGCCACGTACTGCGCTACTTTTTTCACCACAGCAAGATCGTGCGTAATAAGCAAAATAGCCAAACCCATTTCTTGTTGAATATCGGCCAGCAAGTGCAGAATTTGCCCTTGTACTGTTACATCAAGTGCCGTTGTAGGTTCATCGGCAACCAGTACCTTTGGTTCAGCGGCCAACGCAATCGCAATCATAATGCGTTGCTTTTGCCCACCGGAAAACTGAAAGGGGTAATCGTAAAACCGGGCTTGCGCGTCTGGAATACCTACGCGACTCATCCAGTAAACCGCCCTTTCGCGCGCAGCCTGACCGCGATAAGGCGTATGCGCCAACAAGGTTTCTACAATTTGTCGGCCAACCGGCATAACCGGGTTCAAGCTGGTCGAAGGCTCTTGAAACACCATGGCTAACTGCCCGCCGCGCAAGGCCCGCATACGCGACTCGGGCAAACGATTCAAGTCAGTTTGGTTTAGTTGTATCTTGCCCGAGGTAACCCGTGCGGCTTCAGGCAACAAACGCAGTAAAGCCATTGCCGTCATACTTTTGCCGCAACCCGACTCGCCCACCAGCGCAAAGGTTTGCCCTTGCTGAATAGCCAAATCAAGTAAATGAACCGCGTCGCGCACCCCATCTTCGGCCTGCAACTGTACGGTTAACCTTTCAACCTTCAACGCCAAACTATTCAGCTCAGGCGCCACTATATTTACACCTGAACTCATGCGCGCTCCTTTGCTAAAAGTGGCTTGGCACGCAAGGGCTGAAACTTACGCATGCGCGGATCAAACGCTTTTTGTACCGCATCAGCAAAAATATTTGCCGCCAGTACCAAGGCCAGCATAAATACAAAAGCAGCCAGCAAGTTCCACCAAATCATCGGGTCGCGCGACATTTCGGTACGGGAGGCATCAATCATGGTGCCGAACGAAGCCATACTGGGATCAACGCCGATACCCAAATAAGACAATACTGCCTCGTATAACACCAGCCCCGAAAACTGCAACACCATGGTAATAAGCACGATATGCATTACATTAGGCAGCAAGTGACGGCGCATAATACGCCAATGACTTACGCCAAAAGCGCGGGCCGCCTGCACATACTCTAACTCGCGCAGCTTCAGCACTTCAGCACGTAACAAGCGACACAAGCCGGCCCAACCTGTTAGACCAAGAATCAGGCACAACAGAAACAAACGCAAGTCGGCACGGGCGGTAACGGTAGGGAAGGCTTCAGGATGCGTATCAATATAAACCTGCATCATGAGCACACATGCAGCAATAAGCAACACACCCGGAATTGACGTTAATGTGGTGTAAAGATACTGAATAGCGTCGTCAACCCGACCCTTGAAATACCCGGCCGAAATACCGAAGAAAAGTGCCGGCGGCAACATCGCCAAAGTGGTTAACGTACCAATCACCAAAGCAGTACGAACGCTTTTCAGGGCCTGCTTCATTACATCGTTACCTGTTCTATCGGTTCCCAACACGTGGTAATCGACGCTTAACGCAACTAATGCGCAGCCTACAACGGCAATGACCGCCGTCGTTGCCCACATGGCGCGAATGGGTAAATGGGTATCACATCGCCACCAGCGCAAAAATGCGTGACGCATTGACCCAGCAGAACGCCGCAGCAAAAAAGTTAACAAAGCCGCCAGAACCACGCTTAACACCATACCCGCCAAGACCCCTGCGCCGACGCGCATCCATACATCTTCGCGATGCAAGGCATCATCTTGCAAGTGCGTCCCCGCGTTCTTCAAACGCGGGTAATCGCGTACAGGCTCGCCATTAATAATTTGTGTTTCTTTTGTAAATTGCCGTATTGCCAACGGCGCTGAATAGGTTGCCTCGGGCTGGGTTAGTTTCGTCCAGCTCATCATGTCATCAAGGGCTGAACGTAGCACGGGCGCATAAACCGGCCCGTTGTCGACTTCTTTATCTGCCAATTTTGGCCGATAATGCACGGAATCAAGCACAGCCACCAGAGTGAACAAAACCAAAACTACAGCAGCCGACATAGCCGATGCCGACCGCCCTACTTGTCCCCAGGCGGAACGCAACGCCGGCGTGCGAGCGGCGTGCCAGGCATACAGGAACACAGCCAGCACCAACGCCAGTACAAAAATGTCAGTCCAGAGAAAAACAAACTTTGGCATGGCTTTACTCGAAGCGAACGCGGGGGTCAGCCAGCGTATAAGAAATATCTGCCAGCAACAAACCAACTATATACAGCG
>NZLH01000292.1 GCA_002694155.1 Pusillimonas sp.
GTTGATGCTTGATTCTGTATACTAGCTCCTGCGATTGTTTGTCGCTGTTTATGTTCGTCTTTATGATAGTATGTAACTAAATCAATAACTGCTAATTTTAGGTCAGCAGGAGTACTTGCGTAACCTGCTTTATATACTACTTTTACTGCACCCGCACCTCGAGGCCAGTTTTTATAAGTATTGCCTGAGTTAGTGCGAATTATACTATCCGTCTTTTCATCTATAAAATATTCATGTGCAGTTGTTGTAAGAGTCGTATAACTTTCTTGATAAGTATCTCTTTCTTGTACAAGAGATACTTCAACTATTGGACTCTCTGTAAGTTGCACAATATGACTATTCCAGTCAATATTAAAAGTCTCTGTTTTATTTGTTGAATAAAAATCAATAATTGAGTTTGCACAATAAGTTTTTACTAATTGACTCACGGATACGATAAGAGCAGAAAGACGTGTATCATCTTTAGTTGTATTTATATTTTCTGCATCTTTATATTCTTCTAAAGTTATTAAGTCTGCCATATTATAAGTCCATTAGTAAAAACTTGGGGGAGGTAAACTCCCCCTAGTTTCTATACTGTTAAGTATGATTATGCTACGAATGCAATCTTAACTGATGGCTCGTTTCCTGCTCCGTCACCAGCTACAATCTCTTCGAATCCAAGTGATTGAGTTGCAACAATTACTCGTCGCTGATTCATCACTTCATAATCTTGCTCTACTTGTACTCCACGCAATCTTGGGATTACATAGTTACGTGTGTATACTGCAAGGGCACAGATGTTTCCAGCAGTGTTATCTGCAGGGAACTCTTCTGATACAATTACTGGTGATCCGAAGACCGCTCCGATTGTACCAGTTACTCGTACCGCTAAATCATTTCCTACTTCATCCAATGTCTGGAAGGCAGAATCTGAGAGTAGATCATAGTAGCTAGCCTGGCTAACAATATAAGCTACGTCTGCTGGATTTAGACCATACTTACCCATTTCCTTACGCATGTTAAGGAGGTTTGTTGCAGTTACTAAGTCACCGTCAGAGATGTCTCTTCTGCCGCCCACGTGCTCAGCTGCAAAGTTTACAAGACCACTTGGTGATCCTGAGTTACCATTGATAATGGCGTTCTCTACTGCTCTTCCGTGTGCTCTTGCTACACCTTCTACAAGTAGTGGCATTAAGTTAATTAATACCTGCTCGTCTACCTCATTATCCATGAAGGTTGATGAGATTAGTCTGTGAGCATTTAGAATTACTTGCTTCGCCTTGTAAGTGCTATCTGTTGCGCCTCTGTTCTCTAAGTTTCCAGAAGTTGCATTAGTACCAAATACTGCAGGCTCTACGTCTACCCCGATTGGTAGTACAGTTGCAGCTCCATTTACAGGAATCTCTCTAAATAAACGAGCTACTCGTAACTCATTTTGGATTTCTTTCTCAATCAATCCAGATACTTCCTGATCAATGTCTCCTGCGTTAGTTGTGTAGTCAATACCTGCTTTCTCTTGAAGGTCTTGTGCATACTGAGTGTTCCAACCCTTACGAGTCATTACACCTAACATGTGTGCATTTAAGAATTCCTGACCCCACTTAGAGATTTCACCTTTTGAGTTCTTCTCTGAACGGTCAGTAAATACTTTCTTGCTTTGTTGCATTGCTGCAATCTCTGCACTCTTCTCTTCAAGTTCAGTTTTGTACTTAGCAAGTACTTCTTCCATTTTTGCGTCTTTTTCATTCAACTGCTGTTGAACGTCACCCATAAGAGCCTCTACGCCAGTCTGTATTCCAGTCTTTACGCGAATCTCTTCCGCTTCTAGGGCTTGAGCTTTTTCAGCTTCGGCATCAGCGGCTTTTTTGGCCTCTGCTTCTTCAGCTGCTTTTTGCTCGGCTTGCTTCATAGCAATTTTAGCGGCTGTTTCATCAGCTACTTGTTTTGCAAAAGCTTCCAAGTCGATGTTTTGATTTTCCATCTTGATCTCCTGATTTGCGGATTGCTCCGCACTCTTAGGTGTGTCACTAGCTATTGCCGAAGGTATATCTTCTTCCTTAGCCAGAGACTGACCTGCTAGATCTACACGATTAGTGAAAGTTTTTTTGAAGGCTTCGTACTCTTCAGTAGAGTCAAAAGACTTCGCGAGCGAAAAAGTAGCTGCTTGGTTACAAGGTACGGATACAACCGAAACTTCAAACAACTCAGCATCCTTAATCATTAGTCCGTCAGTTTCCTTTACATAATCAGCGTCCTTGACTCGGAAACCGACAGAAAAGGCTCCAAGAACACCGTCTTTAACAAGTTGAGCAACACTAGCAGGCGCAGCCTTACTAATCTTGGCTTCTAACTCGAGACCATTAGAGCCAGCTTTAATTGCTGTGGCTCTACCAATTGGCTTATCGTAATCATGATTAAATAAGATAATTGGATTTTTTTCAAAGTTTTTAAGTCCACCTTTTTGCCATGCCTCGGCTGAAATAGAGTCACCCGCGCGATCGAAGTCAGCTGTGCTGGCCATTCCTCGGATCATTACAGATCCATCATCGCCTTCGTGGGCTTTGAAAGTAGACGTTAGATTAAAGATTTTATTCATCATCTTTATCCTTTTTTACTGCCGTAGCAGGCTTGACCGAAGCTTTTACTGCTGGCTTTGGTACTTTTGGTGGAACAGGTTTAGGTTTAGGATTTTCTTTCTCTTTAATCTCTGCCCACACTTCTGGAAGACTGCTCTCCATAATAGTCAACATTCGACTCCAGCTTCCAAACATATTCATAAGCGTTCCTACTCGAACTTCTGCTTTTCCTTTCATGAGTTCATACTCACGCTTTGTTAAAACTTTTCCATGCTCAAGCATATGCATTGCAATTGCTTTGAGTGCTACATCTCTTCTTCTAATACTTCCCATTATTCTTCCTCTGTTTCTACTGGTCTTCCACCTTCGTCTGGGTTGGCGGCTGATCCTGCTATATTCGCAGGTACTCTAATTTCTTCTGTTCCATCTAAAAAGTCAAAACCTAATGCCTTACGTGCTTCTGCTGCTGTGATGATTCCTCCGTTTACAAGTGCTGTATAGTAACTTGAAGAATCTCTTAGCTCTGGTTGTAAAGCTGGTATGTTGCTAATATCTTCACGTAATTCAAAACCGAAATATCTTTCCATCGCATGATTAATTTTTCGAACAATAGGTAGTATAGTCTCAAGATAATACATGCGCATATTTGGGCGAATGTTAGCGTTGTTACCAGAATCCATCATAATTGGTGGGATTCCCAACGCCTTCAAAATAATCTTTTCATTCTCTTCTATCGAAGTTTGAAAGTCTAATTCTTTAAAATTTACATTTGTAATCGAATCTACTTCCATTCCACCGTCTAAAATTAAAGGTCGTCTGCCACCACCAGTTGGCTGGTATCTCTGTTGCCATGATACTAACATACGTTCTTTAATTTTCTCAGAAAGAGTATTTGGTGACTTCAGTACCAATCCTGGCACTGCTCCATTTTTGAAGAAATTATCCTGAAACTTTCTCATCGATTTCATTAGAACCATCGTACGGAGTGCAGGTTTTAGCCTTGGAACTCCTCGATAAATTGAATGAAACGAGTTTTCTTTTACATGAATAATCTCGTCAGGGCTGAATGTAGTGTCATGAAGTGTAAACTTATCGATATAAGTTTCTCGGCTTGCATGAATGTGTACATCAGTTGCCGACAAATGGTACATATGTGCACCATCAAAATAAATAAATATGTTTCCGTCTATCAAGTAATCAGTAATTAAGTTACGCCTAAAACTGTTTATATCTTGATATGGGTTTGGAGACTTATTTAAGAGTGTCTCCACTTTTGCTCTTTTTATTCCTGGTATGATACCTCTAAAACTATTCTCTCTTGATACAAGAGTGGGTATCTCTGCCACGTCGTCAACAATCATATTAACGCCACGGTTTACAATTTCTAAATCTTCGTAGGCTAGTTCATAGCTATAAGCTGGCTCTCTTGAATGTTCTATATCACTATAGCTGTTTCTGCCACCAAGATTCAACTTTTCTTCTTCTGAATCTTGTGGTTTTCTACCTATTAATCTGTCATACCAAGCCATATTTTTCTCTTTGAATTTGTACCCATCGTGCCTGTTTCTTTGCTGTTCCTAATCCTGGGTCTTTACCATAAATTGAATGAAGTTGTAAATGGTGAGTATGACATAATGTAACTGTATGTTCATATAGCTCAGCATGGTGTTCTTCTATAAAATCATCCCGAAGTGATTGTATGTACTTTGGGTCGTGTTTGTTCTTTAGCAACCATTGATTTAACAGCGGTGTTAAACTGTAGTAATGGTGAAATTCTAACTGTTCTGTTCCACCACAAATCCTACAAGCGGATGCCTTTTCATACCTAGATTTTGCCTTGTCTCGTACATACTTTACAACATCTCGTTTTAACTTAGGCATTTGCTTCGGTTCCTACATTTTCATTTAAAGAATTATATCGAGTTTAAACTAACTTGTCAATAACTATTTTTCTCAGGTATCATCAAAACGAAATAGAAGCAGTTTCAAATGAGTACAAGGCATATCGTAGAGCATCTGCCATGTGTGATGCTCTATCGTGTTTAGGTCTTTCTTTCATCAGATTTGGGTTAGGATCCCACTGATATGCTTCTAAACAAATAAGGGTTTCTTTGGCTTGTTGGTCAACGTAAAGTTTGTCGTTGTCCACCAAACTTGAGACATGTCCAATTCCGTCAAGTACAGACTTCTTTGCGTTAATGGTTGTAATATCGTAATTTTGCGCGAAATCGAACCGTGTTTGTTGAGCAGCTGAATCAATATAAATGAAATCAATATCCCAGCGATCAATGAGTCTCTGGATCTGGGCAGCATGTTGTTCCGTCGTCTTTTCTGCATCAAAGTACTCGTCAAGTAAGTAATATTTATCCTCATCCCAATCATATGCGATTACACACATCGCGGTCGGGTCTTTATAACCGACATCTAGACCTGCGAAGACGTCCATTTTTGTTGTGTCAAACTGAGACAGA
>NZLH01000293.1 GCA_002694155.1 Pusillimonas sp.
CGTAAACGGCCTGAATTGACGTAATAGAACCGGTTTTCGTTGAAGTAATACGCTCTTGCAACTTACCCATTTCTTCAGCCAGCGTAGGCTGATAACCCACCGCTGAAGGCATACGGCCCAACAGAGCTGATACTTCAGTACCGGCCAGGGTGTAACGGTAGATGTTGTCGACGAAGAAAAGAATGTCGCGGCCTTCGTCACGGAATTTTTCAGCCATCGTCAAGCCCGACAGAGCCACGCGCAGACGGTTGCCAGGAGGCTCGTTCATCTGGCCGAACACCATCGCCACTTTCGACTCAGGCAGGTTATCTAATTGGATAACGCCGGCATCAGACATTTCGTGGTAGAAGTCGTTACCTTCACGGGTACGCTCACCCACACCTGCAAACACCGACAAACCACTGTGCGCTTTGGCAATGTTGTTAATTAGTTCAAGCATGTTCACGGTTTTGCCCACACCGGCACCACCGAACAGGCCGACCTTACCGCCTTTGGCGAAGGGGCAAACCAGGTCGATAACCTTAATGCCTGTTTCCAGCAACTCTACCGAAGGCGAGAGTTCGTCGAACTTGGGTGCGTCCTGGTGAATAGCACGTGTTTCTTCAGCCTGAATTTCACCGCGCTCGTCGATTGGGCGACCCAAAACGTCCATAATCCGACCCAGGGTTGCTTTACCAACAGGCACGGAAATAGGCGCGCCGGTGTTGGCTACTGCCATACCACGACGCAGGCCGTCGGACGAACCCATGGCGATGGTGCGAACCACGCCGTCGCCCAGCTGTTGCTGAACTTCGAAAGTTAGACCGGCCTCGGCAAACTTGGAGCTGTCGTCAGCCAGTTTGAGAGCGTCGTAAATGTGAGGAATGCTGTCGCGGGGGAACTGAATATCCACCACGGCGCCGATGCACTGAACGATGGTACCGTTGCTCATGTTTAGTCCTTGCTAAATATCTTTGACGGGATGCCCTTCTGTTTATTAAACAGCGGCAGCGCCCCCGACGATTTCAGAAATTTCTTTAGTAATAGCGGCCTGACGGGTTTTGTTGTAAACCAGTTCAAGTTCGCCGATGATTTTCTTGGCGTTATCCGAAGCAGCCTTCATTGCCACCATTCGAGCAGACTGCTCGGAGGCCATGTTTTCGGCAACTGCCTGATACACCAAACCTTCTACGTAACGCTGAAGCAGATCATCAATAACCGACTTGGAGTCTGGCTCGTAGATGTAGTCCCAGCCATACTTGGACTTCAGCACTGAATCCTCATCTTTGGAAAAAGAACTTTCCGTTTGAAAAGGATCAGCCAAACCGCTTGGCAGCGGCAACAGCCGGATAAAGCTGGGCTCTTGCTTCATCGTATTAACAAAACGGTTTGTTGCTACGTAAACCGCATCGATTTTGCCGTCGATGAAATCATCGACCTGCACCTTGATGGCGCCAATAAGACGCTCGAGGTTGGGGGTATCACCAAGCTGCACTTCCTGCGAAACCAGATTAGCTCCGATTCGCGTAAGGAATGACAGCCCTTTGTTACCCAGCGCAGTCGTTTGAACCTTGATACCTTGCTGATCGAACTCTTTAATGCGAGACAACACCAAACGCGTAATGTTTGTGTTCAAACCGCCGCACAAACCCTTGTCGGTTGTTACCAATACAATTCCAACACCTTTAACATCGCTACGCTCGATCATGAAAGGGTGGGTGTAATCGGGGTGCGCCTGCATCAGGTGCGCAGCAATTTCGCGCACCTTAGTTGCATAGGGACGGCCGGCACGCATCCGGTCTTGCGCTTTACGCATTTTGGATGCCGCCACCATCTCCATGGCTTTGGTGATCTTCCGCGTGTTTTGCACGCTTTTGATCTTGGTTCGAATTTCCTTAATTCCGGCCATCGCAAATCCTGTCAGGGCGTTGGTTGGGGTAACAGCAACTTCGCGTTACCCCGATATTGCGCAGGCAGAGACATTTAAATAGCCCCTGCCGCCGCCAGTCATTAATAAGCGCCGTGCTTCTTGAACTCTTCAATAGCAGCGGCAAGTGCCTCGTCATCTTCCTTGGACAGCTCTTTCTTGTCCTCGATGCGTTGAATCAAGTCGCCATGCTTGGATTTCAACGATTCTTTCAAGGCTTTTTCGAATGGCAAAACCTGCTCTACTTCAACGTCGTCGAGGTAACCACGATTCACTGTAAACAGCGACACCGCAAGCTCCCATACCTGCAGAGGCTGATACTGAGGTTGCTTAAGCAACTCAACAACGCGCTTACCGCGTTCAAGCTGACGGCGGGTTGCGTCGTCGAGGTCAGACGCGAACTGGGCAAACGCTGCCAGCTCTCGATACTGCGCCAAGTCGGTACGAATACCGCCAGCCAGCTTTTTAACCACTTTGGTTTGAGCCGAACCACCAACACGCGAAACCGAGATACCGGCGTTAATAGCAGGACGAATACCTGCATTGAACAAGTCAGTTTCCAGGAAGATCTGACCGTCGGTAATGGAAATGACGTTGGTAGGAACGAAGGCGGAAACGTCGCCAGCCTGCGTTTCAATAATAGGCAACGCGGTTAATGAACCGGTTTTACCTTTCACTTCACCATTTGTGAACTTCTCTACGTACTCGGCGTTGACGCGAGCAGCACGTTCGAGCAAGCGGGAGTGCAGATAGAACACGTCACCAGGATAGGCTTCACGACCAGGAGGACGACGCAGCAACAGCGAAACCTGACGATATGCCCAGGCCTGCTTGGTAAGGTCGTCGTATACGATCAGGGCGTCTTCACCACGATCGCGGAAATATTCACCCATTGTGCAACCAGAGTAAGCAGCCAGATACTGCATGGCGGCAGAATCGGAGGCAGCGGCAGCAACAACAATGGTGTATTCCATTGCGCCGTGCTCTTCAAGCTTACGCACTACGTTGTTAATGGTAGAGGCTTTTTGACCGATAGCGACATAAACGCAAGTAACATTCTTGCCTTTCTGGCTGATAATCGTGTCGACAGCTACAGCCGTTTTACCGGTTTGGCGGTCACCAATAATCAGTTCACGCTGACCACGGCCAATTGGCACCATGGAGTCAATAGCCTTAATACCCGTTTGCAGGGGTTGGTCGACAGATTGACGCGCAATTACGCCAGGGGCCACTTTCTCGATGATGTCGGTGGCTTTGGCGTTAATGGGGCCTTTACCGTCGATAGGTGTGCCCAATGCATCAACTACACGACCACGCAATTCGGGGCCAACGGGCACTTCAAGAATACGGCCGGTAGTTTTAACCGGATCGCCTTCAGAAACGCCGGTGTAATCACCCAGAATAACCGCACCGACCGAATCGCGCTCGAGGTTAAGCGCAAGGCCGAATACATTGTTGGGGAATTCAAGCATTTCACCCTGCATTACATCGGACAAGCCGTGAATGCGGGTAATACCGTCGGTCACGGATACCACCGTGCCCTGCGTACGTACGTCAGTCGACGCGCCCAAGCCTTCGATACGGCTTTTGAGCAGCTCGCTGATCTCTGACGGGTTAAGTTGCATGTTCAGACTCCTGGAATCCTGTTAGTTGCTGCGTTAAGCAGCCAACGTATCGCGCATACGGGCCAGCTGGGCCTGCACGGAAGTGTCGAGTACCTGATCACCGACAACCACCCGGACACCACCGATCAGGGAAGCGTCTATGGTGACGGACGGCTTAAGTTTCAGGCCAAATTTTTTCTCGAGGCCTGCAAGCAGCTCGGCTACCTGTGCATCGGATAATTCGTATGCACTGGTGATCTGGGCTACCGCACTCCCTTCGAATTGATTTTTAAGCAGGTCGAACTGTTCGGCAATTTGCGGCAACAGCAAAATGCGATCATTCTGGACGAGCAGTTCGATAAAATTACGTGCCTGATCTGACAACGCCGACTTCACCAACCCGCAAAACAGCTCGAAACGCTGCTCGTTGCTAAGGCGCGGATCGGTAAGCGCGTCGCGCACGTCTTCCAAACTTGCCACTGCTGCAAGCTCGTTCACCAAATCCGACCACGATGCCAGGGAAGCCTGGTCACCTTTGGCCGAAGCAAACAGCGCTTCGGCGTATGGTCGGGCAATTGTCGATAATTCAGCCATGGCTTTGCCCTGAAATTAGAGTTGTGCCTTAAGCTGGTTCAACAGCTCGGCGTGTGCCTGTGCATCGACCTCGCGCTTGAGAATCTGTTCTGCACCCTTGACAGCCAGTACAGCCACGTCGTCACGCAACCCGTCACGGGCACGTTGGACTTCCTGTTCGGCGTCTTGCTTGGCCTGGGCGATAATCCGGGCTTTTTCAGCCTCGGCTTCACGCCGTGCCTCATCAATGAGGGCGGCAGCCTGCTTCTCGGCTTCAAGCATGCGAGCGTGAGTTTCAGACTTCGCTGATGCTTCGATCAGGCTGATGCGGGCCTGTGCCTGCGCCAGATCAGCTTTGCCTTTATCGGCTGCAGCCAGACCATCTGCAATTTTCTGGCGGCGATCTTCGATTGCTTTTGTCAGGGGTGGCCATACGAATTTCATCGTAAACCACGCCAAGACAAAAAACACGATCATCTGAAAAAAGAGAGTCGCGTTTAAGTTCACGGTCGTTTCCCTTTATTACCACTGGCACCCTACAGATTCACTGCATGATACCCAATGTCCATGTCGCAGGTAGCGCACTTGTGCGCCACCAACGACGACGTTAGCCTGCCCGAAGGCAGGCGCGCTGCCCTAGCTTAGCCGACGAACGGGTTGGCGAAAGCAAACAGCATGGCGATACCCACACCGATCAGGAAGGCCGCGTCGATCAGACCAGCCAACAAGAACATTTTGGTTTGCAAAGCGTTCATGAGCTCGGGTTGACGAGCCGAAGCTTCCAGATATTTACCGCCCATCAAAGCGATACCGATCGAGGCGCCAAAAGCACCCAGGCCAACAATAAGACCGCAAGCCAGAGCAACGAGAGCAACGTTGGTCATAACAACTCCTTGGTTAATAAACCTTGTGTAATCAAAAAGCCAAAAATAAAACTGCTTTGCAAGAAAACCTTGCTATCCAGCAAGCCTTCCCCGTTGAAATAAGGGTCGGCCCGCTAGGAATTTGTTAATGGTCTTCGTGAGCCAAACCAACGTACACGAGGGTTAGCATCATGAAAATGTAAGCCTGCAATACCACAATTAAAACGTGGAAAATTGCCCAGGCGGAACCAGCCAGAACATGACCAATACCCAGACCTACACTGGCACCATTAAAGCCTGCTGCCGCACCACCCAATAAGGCAATGAGCATGAAGAGCAATTCGCCGGCAAACATGTTACCGAACAACCGCATACCCAGCGATACAGTTTTGGCGGCATATTCCATAAGGTTCAACAATATGTTGAACGGAATAAGAAGCACACCCACAACACCGTGACCGTGGAAGGGAGCCGTAAACAAGCCTTTCGTGAAGCCCACACCACCTTTGACTTTAACGCCATAGTAAAGAGTGAGCAGCAACACGCCCAACGACATACCCATTGGCACGTTCAGGTCGGCTGTTGGCAAAATACGGTGATAATAAAGCGGGTCGCCCTGCTCGGCACCCAGGCCTGTCATTTTGAAGATCCATGCCATGAGGTCGACCGGAACCAGGTCGAGCACGTTCATGAGGATAATCCACAAGAAAACGGTAAGTGCCAGCGGCGCAACGAAACGACGGCTTTCCTCGTTCGGAATAATGCTTTTGGCTTCGTTCTGCACCATTTCAACAAGCATTTCAACGGCCGACTGGAAGCGACCGGGAACGCCACTTGTTGCTTTACTGGCTGCACGCCACAAGAAAAAGATCACAATAAGCCCCATGAACAGGGACCAAAACATTGAGTCGTAATTCAGAATGCTGAAGTCGGCAATTGCAGTTTGCTTTTCCCCCAGACCATTCAAATGCACTAAGTGATGCTGAATGTAATAGGATTGTGGCGAGATATCACTTGGAGCAGCCATTTGAACCCTTACCTGTTAACTTTTTAAACAGAGCCTGACACAATTTTGTGTCAGGCCCATGAAATTGAAATTCGCACCACGCTATGGCAGCCGCCCAAACATGAGTAGCAACACATAACCTTTCAACACCATAAGCAAGCCGAACAACAGTGCCGGCCACACAAGCCAGGCCTGCGCTACGTAAACTACCAGCACCAGCAAAGCAATTGATGCAAGTAATTTCACGAGCTCGCCCACCAGAAACCTGCCCGGGCTGGCCGCCTGGCCGGCAACCATACCCAGAAGCAAGCGCGCCGCAAAAAGCGCGTTGGGAATAAAACAGGACAGCGCGCCTAAAAGCGCCGATGCACCCGCCTCGACCCCTGCTATTAACCAGGAAACCGCCACCGCAATAAGCGCCATCGCTGCCTGAGCAACCAGTGCACGAACAAGCCCTTTTATTGCGCTTGCCTGCACCCTTTTGCGCTCGGCGTCGGTTAGCTTAATTGGTTCAAGCCTTGTAGGCTCGGTTTCCCCAGGCTTCACAAGCCCCTGCTTCTTTGGTGTCAAACCCAGAGAGTATAACTGGTTTTTTAAGCCTTAAGCAAATCGTAAGGCCGCTTTTTTGTGCAATGCACACCTGGCCCTTTATTCATGCCGAAACTTGGGTTCGCGCTTTTCAATAAACGCACTCATACCTTCTTTCTGATCATGCGTGGCAAACAACGCGTGGAAGTTTCTACGTTCGAACAACAGACCTTCATTCAAAGGAGACTCATACGCCCGATTGATACTTTCCTTGGCCATCATTACAGCAGGTAACGGCATAGAAGCAATAACGGCAGCCGCATCCAGCGCTTCATCCAGCACCTTTTCGGTAGGCACAACGCGCGCAACCAGCCCCGCTTTCTCGGCCTCTTGTGCGCCAATCATACGGGCGGTCAGAATCATATCCATGGCTTTGGCTTTACCGATGGCGCGTGGCAAACGCTGCGTCCCACCATAACCTGGAATAATGCCCAACTTAATTTCCGGCTGACCAAACTTTGCATTTTCACCAGCAATAATGAAGTCGCATTGCATGGCCAGCTCGCACCCGCCGCCAAGCGCAAACCCAGACACTGCCGCAATAACAGGCTTGCGAATACGACGCAAAGATTCCCAGTTATGGCCTAAATAATCTTGCTTATACACATCGGTATACGACCAATCTTTCATGGCTGCAATATCCGCGCCCGCAGCAAAGGCTTTCTCGCTACCGGTTAACACAATAGCGCCAATGTCCTCGTTGGCATCGAATTCGCGCATCGCTTGCGCCACTTCATCAATCAATTCATTGCTGAGCGCGTTCAACACTTTTGCACGATTCAGGGTAATAAGCCCAACCCGCCCACGAATCTCGGTTTTAATCATTGGCTCGCTCATGAGTTCTCCTTTGCAAAGTAAACTAAATGCATGAATACAAAACCATTACTTTACCGCTTAACACCAGCCGACCCGGCCGGACACTGCTTTTC
>NZLH01000294.1 GCA_002694155.1 Pusillimonas sp.
TATCTAGTACTAATTTAGATATAGGATTTGAGTTATCAGTAAATTTTGCATCTATACCATCTGCAGATATAGCTGGTGTAATTAAACTACCGCTAGATATATTACCACTAGCTGATAAATCACCAGTAACATTAAAACCTGATAATTCAAATCCTATATCTAAATTAGTAGCAGATAAGATATTAGTAGCAAGTATGGTATCAGCAATAATAGTATTATTTGATGAAAGTTTACCAGTCAAATTCCCGCCTGATAATGGCAAAAATAAACCGTTAACTGATGGTATATCTACCCCTAAATAAGTTTTAGCAGATAAATCTCCTACTACTGTAAGGTTACCTTCCATAGTACCACCATTTGCAAATTGTTTAGCAATACTACCTCCCCCTGAAGACATTTCAACATATCGTTTTAACGAAACTATATCTCCCCTTAAAGAATCACTTATTTCTTCTTGTAAAGATTCTTTTATTTGAGTTAATTCTACATCCTGTATTTTTTCTTTTAATATAGTTTTATATTCAACTACATCTTTATTGTTTACCGCAGCTAGTAAATCATTATATTTTTTATTTTCTTCAATAGATAAACTTTTAAGTTTATTATCTATATTTAAAAATTCTTCATTTATAAACTTTTTAAGTTCTTCATTTTTTAATAATAATTCATCTTGTATTAAAAGTTTTTCTTTTAACTGATTTAACTCTTCAAATTTTTTATTATTAAGATTGTTATTTTCTTTTAATTTATCTTTAATAGAATTTAACTCTAAAAAGTTATGGGTAATTTTTTTATCGCTAGATATAATTTTATTCTTATATTCTTTAGTAATACCTTCTAAAAATATACCAACACTTTTATCTATTTCATTTATTTTCTTTTCTAATATACTATCTATATTATTTTTACTAAAATCTTCTACATTATGAAGTTCAGTTTTAAGAACAATAAATTTTTCATTAAGTTCATTAGATATTTCATTTAATTTATCTTCAATTATTACTTTTTTTTTATCTTCTAATTTTTCAAAAAATAAGTCTAACTTATTAGAAATATCATCTTTTAATGATACTATTTTTTCTTCAAATTGTTCTTCTAATTCATGTAGAAAAACTAATTTATTATTAATATGATGTTCGATAATATTGTCATAATTAACTTCAATTCGTTCATCATTATCTTTAATAACAATATTATTACTTTCTTCTACATCTTCTTCTATAGGTAGAGATTCTTCTGGTATTTTTCTTATAAAATATATATTTTCTCTATTTAACTCAATATAATTTGAACCTCTATCTACTAATATAGCTTCTGCTGAATATTTTTTTCCTTCTATATTAACTTCTAATAAAACTTTAGGACCGAGATCAGAATCTCCTACTTTTTCTAAAATTAGTTTTTTATCATTAATAAAACATTCATATACATCAAAAAATAATTCCTTTTTACTATTAATAGAAATAATATTTTCTTCTATTTTATCTGAAAAAATAAGATCTATATCAATATTATTAACTTGACACTCCGATGGCATATAGGATATTTAAGGTTAGATTTTAGTTTCTCCATTTAATGTTTAATTCTTTTTCAGTAATTAATAAAAACTTGCAATGATTTTTTTTAGCCCATGCATTAGCTGCTTTCCACTTAGCAGTATTTTGTATGTACATTTTTTGTTCATATAAAATAGTTTTTTGTTTTTTAAATTTAGTTTTAACAGGTCTTTTAGTTTGTTTACTTGGTTTTATTTCAATAATAAATTTATTTTTATTACCGTTTTTATCTTTAAAAATTATAAAGTTATCGACAAAATATCTGTGAACTTTTGAATCTAAAGGATTCAAATAAGGTATTACTATATTTTCACTGCCCCAAGCTAATATATTTTCATTTAAATCTGCCCATCTAAAAAATTTTAATTCCCAACCAGATCTATAAGTAGGATCACCTTTACCTATATATTTTTTTGAATTGATAGGTTTAAAAATGCCTTGTCTAAATCTTTTATCTTTTTTCATTAAAGAAGTTTATAAATATAGTTATGACATTTGAAGAAAAAATCATTAAGAATAGTAAAATAAGACAAAAAAATTTAATGCGACCTGCAAAAATTGCATTTGAAAAACCTGATACTGGTGTAACAATTAATAAAAAAGGAGCTTACTATTTAATAAAAGATTCAGCTGACATAACTGTAAAGTATTTATCCCATTTATCATATGCAAGTTATAGTAACCCTATAGTAGATCTTAAAGGAAAATTTACTCAATCAGAAATAATAGATTTTGTTGGTAGAGCTAAAGAAGAAAATTTTACTAATCAATTATTAAGTATAATATTAACTGATATAGGGGTAGTGGCTCCTATAGCTCAAGTAGTAGATGAAAATAAATCTGATGAAATAGATTTAAGTTTTGATGATGATGAAGATGTATATGGTGATTATGAAACTGAAGAAAGTACTCAAGTAGAATCATCATCAACCCCTCAAGAGTCAATAGATATAAAAGATGCAAGTATAGTTATACAAAAACTTATTGAAGTTTTTGAAGCAAAATAATTAACCGACAAAGAATAGAGGAGGATCGGCATCCCCTTGACCAGGGGCAGCTCCTGACATTAATTGTTGCTCTAAAGCCTGTTTTTCAGATAAACCTTGTGACATTAAATCGGATGAATTTAAACTACCTCCACCGAATAGTTGCACAGAACCGTACTTACCTCTAATATTAGCAACTGCCATTTTAGTTAATGCTAACGCATACTGATATACCCAAAGTTCTTTTAATATATCTCTTATAGGTCTTTCCACATAACATGCTAATACCCCATAAAATCTAACATTACTTACATTTGAACCTGGTTGAGGAAACATTCTTAAAATTTGAGTTCTTTCATCGAACGTGAAAGAACGTCTTGTAGCTAAAAGTTTTTCTCTAGTTTCTAACCAGTTTTTTAATGTATACCAGCTAATTAGATCAAAACCATAGTTACCCATTGCATAACTAAAATAAGTTTGTTGTGCTAAAGTTTGTTCTATAGTAAATAGAGTATTAATACCTGTAGTTGAACCTTCTTCAAAATCAGTAACTGATATTACCTTTCTATAATCCATTACATCATAATCAAAACTATTAATAAATTGATCTGAACTACTTACGATTGTACCTTTTCTAGTAAAATTATTTTTAACTTGGGGTAAGAATAAACTGCTAACTGACGGTAATTCAGTAATAATTTCATTATAAAAATCTTCTGCAAAAATATCATTAGCTGATATACCATTTTCTAATGCTGATGATAAGCTAGAAATAGAACTAAATTCAGAGCCAAGTATATTAGAAGTAGCGGCAAAAACTGTTTCTTTAGTTTCAATTTCTTTTGTAAAATCTTTATTTGGTGTATCTAAATCTCTTTGTTCTTTAAAAGTATCACTATTTTGTAAAGTAAATAAATCATCGATTTTTATACCATAATCTTTTCTATATAGATTACTATCAAAAATTAAATATTCTTTAGTATAACCTGCAAACTTACTAAAGTATTCAATAGCTAAACTTATATTTTCATATAATTGATCTCTATGTATTTCTACATTTATAAAAGGGTATCCTAAAGTTCTTAATATTCTATCACTTAGTCTATTAAAATTATCTACTTTAGAGTTAAGATTAGTACTTTGAAAACCTGATATAGGAGCTATTTCACACTTCGGCATACAATTATTTAATTAATTAGTTAACGGTTATAATAAATAATAATATGCCTTTCGTTAACAAAAATAAATCATACTCTTTTAATATGACCATTGGTACTAGTTTAACTCAATTATCAGGGTTCACAGCTAGTGAAGTATTAATTTCAAATAAGACAGGTCAAGATTTATATCTTTATGATAATGATAATTTTACTGATGATCGTCGTTTTTTAATTAAGAATAGTGAAAGTATTGTATTAAGAGGTATAACTAACACAGAAGAAGTGAGCGCTAAGACAGGAGCATCTTCAGGTACAGTCTATTTTAGATCTGCTTATTTCAGCAATCTAAATCAGTTCTAATGTTACCATCAATTCCACAACAAAATAGATTATCGTTTGAAGCATCAGGTGATACTGATAGTGGAAATGTTTATTATTCTATGTCAGAGATTGTAAGTAACTTTGTCAACTTTAATGGTAACGGCCCTTTATTCCATCCAACCGTTGCTGAAGCTGGTGCATATGGTGTAGATAGAAACAAATCATGGGTAAAAACTAATGACGGTACTTTAATTAATCCTGTAATTTGGCCTACTAATGGTGGTTATAAAAAAGCTATAATAAATAGTAGCAATAATACTGATATAGGGTTTTTCTCATTTAGAGCAAGTAGTACAGTTCCTGGTGCGGGATTAAATGGCCCTCAAAGAAGTCAAATGCACGTTAGATCAGCTAGTTTTGGGAACAAAAAATATTATAGCACCATTGGGGAAAATAAGAATCCCGACAAACAATTAAGAAGAGGGTCAACTTTTAGAGTTTTAGCAGTACGAATTAGTAATGGGGTTATTATTGATAACAATAATGAAGAATCACCTGGTCAGCGCGCTGTTCCTTTAATAACACTTTTTACTAACAATCACCCACTACCACAAGATGATGGTTATTATGTTTTTATATTTTCTTTCGGGATTATGTATGAACAACAAACTGGTATGCTTGATGAAGATGATTCTAGATATAATCTTTTTTATGCTAAAGTAGCTTAAATATTATTTTGTTCTTTTAATTTAAACCGCCCTTACCGGATGAATTCAGTGAAACTCTCTTTGAGACAATACTGAGCCAAGCCGCAGAGAGTTTTAGTTCTGCGGAAGGTGCAACGACTAGGTAGTGAGTCCCAACAATAATCTACCCAAGAGCGTCCAGCATTCGAAAGAATGAAGATATAGTCTGAACTATATGGTGACATATAGAAGTATTAATTAAAAAAAATACGATAACAAAGTTGCGACTCAGTTCCGAGGCGAGGGTAACAACATTATTAAACTTCAGGAGCTGGCTCAGGTTCAAGAGCTGGCTCAGCAGCAGGCTCACCACCTACATCAGCTGGCCCCCCTCCAAAGTCAGGAGGTGTTTCAGCGCTAACATCACCAGCACCGGGTAAATCTCCCCCAGTATCTTCACCACCTGCAGGTTGTAATTGATCTCTCCAATTAGGTCCTCCAGAACCAATTTGTTGTAACTCCCACTGTAATTCAGCATCCTTACGCAAGAACTCTCTATTAGCTTTTACATCGATATCATTCCAACCTAAGTAACGTTTCTGCGCATATGTAGCAGCTACAAATTCATTAGAAGCCAAAGCATTAAAGTTTTGAGCTTTAAGTTCTAATTTTTGACTTTCTCTTAATTCATAGAAATTAGTCGGAACATTAAACTCTAAATGTATATTTTGCGGAGTAAGATCATATGAATCAAATAACTCTTTAAGTTTTAAATGAGTAATGAAACCATTTTTAAGACCAGAAGCAAATTGTTGCTGCAATCTAATTATAAATTTAGCAAATTTTAATTCTTCTCTTAGAATAGATTCGCACATACCGTCAAACCCACTCTCAGGATTTAATCTATTAGTTGGTACTTTTAATGCCTTATATAACTTATTAACGAAATACATTAAGTCGGCTAACTCACCTAAGTTAGCGCCACCTTGTAACTGAGATACTGATGTACCTTCTGAACCTGCTCTTTTAGCAAACCAGAAACTATCAAGCATCGATTGAGGATTAAATTTTTGAACTTGCCCAGATTGATTAGTATCAAATGTCTTTTTACTCCAATATTCTTGTATAAGCTTTCTAAGATATGCTTCTGCTTTAGGTGGAGCCATATTACCAACATCAACATTAAAGACTAAACGTTCAGGTGCTCTAACTAATCTATATATTACTATAGCATCTTCAACTAACGATAACTGTCGATATGCTCTTCTTGCATTTTCAATAAACGGTAATCTAAAAGTTTTATCTTGATTCCAAATACCTGAATTAATATAAGATACTTGATTTTCATCCATTGGTATAAAATCAAATTTTTCTATTTTTTCTGGTTTATTAGGATCAAAAATAGGTTTACGTAAAATATAACCTTTAATAATCATATTTTGAATATTATCATAAATAGGATCAATTAAATCTGAAGGCAATATAACTGCTCCTAAAATACCATCATTTGTATAACCTTTATGTATAATATGCTCAAAATATAACTCTCCTTCAATTAGTATTTGTCTAAAATATTCAAAACCTTTTTTTTCTAAGTCAAAATATTGAATATACTTTTCAAATTCTTCTTTGATAACTTGTTGTTTTTCTTCATCTATTTCAACATTTTTAAATTTTAAATTTATTATATTTCCTGATTCATCTTTATTGATACATTCATCACATATTTCATCTAATGCATCACTAATTTCAGAAAAAGCTGCCATAATGCGATAATCTCTCATCCTACCGCCTTTATTTTCTTCTACATTGGCATATACTAAAGAGTTATAATTACCATTAACTGCAATTTGACCAGTACCAGTATTATTAAAATCATTATTATAAAAGATAGAGTTTTTAGCTAAAGCCTCTACTCTTCTCATACCAGTTTCTTCAAAAGTATTATACTTAGGATTCAAATCTCCTAATACTTTATTGAAATCCAAAGACTGATAAGGTAATTTATTTACTAAATTTTTTAAAAATCCAGATTGTCCTTTTTTATATTGTTCGGCCATTATTATTATTTAATACTATTACTATTGCTATACAATATCTATTTTACTTAAACTGGGCAATTTAATGTAAACGTGAATGCTGTACCTACTAACGGAGCAGATACTGTTACAGTTGCTGTTGTTGATGGGTCAGTTTTAACAAAAGACGCTGTACCTTGACCTGGACCAGTTATCGGGCCTAAACCTAAGTCGGCTAGATCATCGTTATATGATGTAGCACCTACATAACCTGTATCTATAACAACTGATCCACCATGTTGAACTACAAATCTATCCGGGATGGTAAATGAATCATAATTTAAAACAACTGTACCACCAGTAGAACTACCTAAATTAACATCATATGTATAAGTTCCTCTGTTTCCTGAGAAAGATTGCTGTCCACCACATGGTATAGCATTATCCTCAACTGTAACGGTTCTACTAGTAGTACCTGTATTGCCGGATGAATCGGTTGCAGAGTATGTAACTGTATAAGTACCTGCTGCACTAGTATCAACTGTATCTCCGCCAACTGTTACAGATAAAGATCCATCACAATGATCATTAGCTGTTGCACCTAATTCTGTATAAGTATCCGCAGTAGTTAATTCTATAGTACTTGAACCGTTTAAAGTAACAACTGGAGCAGTAGTATCTTCAACTATAACAGTTCTATTAGTAGTACCTGTATTACCAGATGAATCAGTTGCAGA
>NZLH01000295.1 GCA_002694155.1 Pusillimonas sp.
AACCTTGATATATAAAATTTAATAGTACTTTCACTTTGATCTTGAGTTCTCGCACTTTGTGTTATAAAAATTTTATCAGGTACTGGATCATTAATATTGATTACATAACTTTCTTTACTTCTAAAAAAATTACCTGCACTATTTGTAACTATTAAAGTAATAGGAAAATTTCCTGAAGTTTTATAAGTATGAAAAGCTGATAAATTATTTTCTACTATGGTACCATCACCAAAATCAATAAAAAAGTCTGTATCTGAAACAGATAAGTCTGCAGTTTCGAAGTCAGGTATAGCATAAACTCCACCAAAATTTCCTGAATAAATAACTTCTTGAGAAGTATTTTTAGATTCACCTAATATTTTTTGAAAACTTTTATCATATATATTTAACGGGACATATATACCTGATAATGTATTATAATCTTTATTAAAGCTGTAAGACATTTTATGCGTCCTCTATAATTATATTAGATAATATTGTTTTTTTAGATAAGAAAGGGTATTTAAAAAATGGTAATTTTAAATCATTACCAATTATTTGTATATCATTATTAGGATAAATAGGATTATATACTAAGAGACTTATACCATCTACTTCATTTATAGTAACTGAATTATTAATACGTCTTGAAGTTATTTTTTCTACACCTTCAATATTAAAAATTTGATTAGATATTTCTTTTAAACTTACTAAATCATTTAAATTTAAACTTTCAAAATAGTTTATAAAAATATTATTAACTCTTTGCTTTATAGATTCAGTGCTTGAATTACTTAATACATTTCTTGAAATAACTAAAAATGATTCATCGGAAATATCTTTTGTTAAAATTTCATTTTCCCCTGTTCTTACCCCTAAACTAAATGCTGTATACACGGGATCAACAGGAACTATATTAATATTTGCTTGTTGTTTTTCTTTGAAAGCATTTATAATAGAAGATTTTTGAGAGGTAGATACAAAATTTAAGTTATCATTTCTATCAACATTATTAAATTTAGAAACTAAAAATAGATATATATTATTAGCTTGATTTATAGAATTAAAATTAACTTGATTAAATAAAACTCTGCTATCATCATTAGGTTTATTCAAACCAATATTTAAAAAATAATTTAAATAATTATCTACGTAACTATCATTATTAACCACACTAAAAGATTTTAAAACTTGTGAAAAATTAGATTGTAGGAAATTATTATAATCACTAATAGTAATAACTCTATTTTGTAATTGAAAGTTTTTAGATGCATTAGCTCTAATACTTTCAACATCTTCTATATCTACCGGGTTAGTGGATTGTAAAGTATTAGAAAAAGCTAAATATTGTATTTGCTGAGGAGTTATAAAATTAAATGTATTATTGTAAATATTACGACCTATATTATCAAATCGAGGTGTAATATATAAATTTAAATTATTACCATCTAACACCCCTGGAGATATTATTCCTGCTTCTCCTGATGATTGTATATAATATATTAAAACTGAATCACCAGCATTTAATTTTTTACCAAATATTCCATTACCAAATTTAAATTCATATAAACCATTTTCGTTTAATCTTTTTTCATATGAAGTTGATTCGGAATTTTCTAAAAATAAACTACTTGTCTCATTAAATTCAACTATTTTTTTAGTATTGTTATCTTGTACATATACCCCTATAGAATTACTATCTATGTTTATATTAACATTATCATCATTACTTTTTACTGCTAATGGTATAGTTTCAAAATCTTCTCCTAAAGCTATAACTTCAGGGTATTCAAAATACTGACCTTCTCTTAATATATTTTCGCTAGAAAAATTTCCTAAAGTTTGATCTCCAGGTACTGTTTTATTAAAAGTGCTATCATTAATAAAAGAATAATATACCCCACCCGCAATAAAATAACTATATCTTTTTATAGTATATGTATCAACTGGTAATAAACTACTAGCTTTTAAATCAAAAGAAAGTAATGATGTTTGATAACCTTTAGGTTTATAATCAATCAGTTTAACTATTCTATTCATATTTTCATATAAACTTGTATCAGTAAACATTGAATCTGATGAAGTTTGATTCAAATAAAATAAAAGTAAGTGGTAACTATATGCAATTACGTCAATAATTGATGACATATTACTACCTTCAAATGATTGGTCAGTATAAATACCACCTTCATTTAATCTGGTTTGAATTAATTCTTTTAGTGACTTAGCATCAAAAGCAGTATAACTATCTCTTGATAAACTAAAATCAGTTAAATTTTTTTCTGCCATAAATATATTTAATTAGTAACTATAAAAACCAGATCTGTTTAGCCTACCTTTTAAATTTAAAGGGTTATTATTAAATTCTGGTATATTTATAGTAATATTTAATTCATATTCCTGAAGTTCTAGATCTGATATTACTTCTATTTCAGTTAGTTGAATTCTAGGTTCAAAACCTGCTAAAGTATTAGTTATAGTTTCACCTATGACTCTAGCTCTAGCTCTTGATACAGGTAAAAAAAGCAGATCACCAAAGTTCATCCCAAACTCAGGGTTTAAAATTTTTTGCCCTGGAAAGGTTGTAATTAAATTTATTAAAGAATTTTTTATAGCTTCAAAATTTACAGAAGTATTTAAATCTTTTAAATTTTCTGCACTATTAGCATTTTCACCCTTAACTATACCCGTATTAACATCTAAATTAATATCCCTATATATTATATTCTCGTTAGTTTTTTCTCTAACTGGTTGTAAAATATTTAGTTTTATAGGCATAATGATATTTATTAAATTTTTTATGTACCTATAAAATTGTATAAAGTATTATTTTTATCTACCATATTTAAAATTAATTTATTCTCATTAGTTTTTTGACCACTAATAACTTTTAAATCTAGAGGCGATATATCATTCAATATTTTTACTGCTTCTAAATTAACTGTTGAAGTAAATCCATTTTCATAATAAAATTTTATAGATCCAGTAGATGATATAGAGTCATTAAATGATGTATAATTATGGTTAAAATTGCTTAATTCTAATGTATTAGTCTCTGGTCTAAAATTAGAATAAATTGTTTCTTTTGTATTATCACCATAATCAACTTCTGCTTTATATAAACTCAAACCGTTAGATGATTGAACTATATTATCCATCTTAAAGTTTATATTTACCGAGCCTGAATATGCAAAAGTTACAGTGCTTGTAGTATTGCTCGATGGAAACGTAATACCTGGTAATGTTAAATTTCCAGAACCGCTTAAGAAGCTAAAAACTCCTGACCTATTAGCAGTATCAATTACCCTGTTTCTATTATTAATAATAGTAGAATTATTAAAATTAGAATATAAATTGTTATTAATTGGTGAAATTTTATTATCAATAATTTTATAATTAAAGTAATGGATAACTATTGATTTATATTGATTTTTAAAAGTGGTAATTAATATATATGAGTTATCATAGCTATTATATTTTAAATCACTATTAACTATTTCAACTATATTAATATTCTCAGTAGGATGATTAAAATTAAAAGTATCTATAAAAAAGGTTGATGATTCTGTATTTAAAGTACTTACCTCATTTATAGTTTTTTTATCAGTATCAAATTTATATAGTTCATATTTGAATATATTTGAAGAAGAATTTCCTGATAAACTAATATTAAATTTAAATATAGAACCATTATTATAGCAATCTTTTGTAATAAATGATACATTGCGATAGGTTAAATCTTTTTCAATAATTAATGGTGAATTAGATAGTTCAATATAATTACCATCATAATCAAATACATCTACTATAGAAAAAGAACTTAAATCTATACTGTAAGTATCCTCATAAACATTTATATCAAGGATACCGTCACCTGTTAATTCATGAAACAAGGTTTTATTATAAGAAAATTTATTATATATTGTATTAAAATTAGAACTTGAAAGTGGTTCTATATTTTGAGTAATAGCATCTTTAATATATATTTGTTTAAAAGAATTAATCTTATTGTGGAATCCAGACAATGGTTCAATATAATTATAACGATTCTCATGAATAGATAAAGTGTTACCAGATTTAAAAGATGAATCAGTAATAATTTCTATATCATCTAAATTTCGTATAACTCCTTTATTAGGTATCAATTGTATATACTCATTACCATATATATCTGTTTCTATTTTATTAATTGAACCGTGATTAACTATATGATTTATAGAGTTAGCATACTTACCATCATTCTTAATATCAATTCTTTTATTTTCTAAAGATTGATAAGAATGAAAATAATGACTCCTTTCATTAGATTTTACATTATTGCGTGATGAAGAAGAAGATATATTTTTGTAACTATTTTTATCAAAATAAAAATTAAAAGGGTTATCTCTTTTTGTATTACTTAAATTTACTACGTCACCATATTGATTAGGGTCAGGAAAAACATATACAAAATTTTCAATTAATTGTGGTTTTAATTTATTAATAAATTCACCATCTACTTTTAATATTGAAAATTTAGTTGGGTTAAAAAATAATCCTACATTTCTTTCATAATCTATAGGAGCTTTTTCTTTAGCCATTGTTGATGGAAAATTAATATTAAATAAATTTTTAGCTTTATTTTTTGCTTCAAATAATTTTCCTGATACGAAACCAGTTGTTGTGGTACTTAGATAAAAATAATCAGTACCTACTAAATTTTCTGATAATTCAGCTTCATACAATACTCTATATGTATCAGTATTGTCTCTAATTTTATAATCAATAAAATCATCTTTTTGAAGTAAACTAGTATTTAATTCATTAAACTCTATAACTAATTTATAAGGATTTAACTCAGAAATAGTAATATTATTTTTATTTAAAACTTCTATTAAAGCTTTATCTAAATCTAAAAAACTATTAACATTAAGATCATTAGCTGTATAAACTTCATTTGGATCTACTGATTCAGGATTTATATCAAAATAATCATTAAAAGTATCATAACCTAATTCTACATCTATTCTTAAACTTGATAAAGAAACTTCATTTCCAGTATAATCTGGACTGTTAAAAAAATTATTTATATTATTTATAATTTGATCTTTAACGCTAGAACTACTACCTTTGCCTTGTTTTTGTCTAATATCTCTTTGAAATGTATTTCTTTTTTCTCTATAATAGTTTAAAATTTCTACTATTTTTTTCCTATAGAATGGAATAATATTAGTTAATGAATCTTGTTCGAAAAAATCTATAGTATTAAAAAATCTTCTTTGCTCTAAAGTAGAATATTTTAAAGTTAAATCATTGAAAAAATTTAAATAAATCGATTTTATATTTATTGAGTTATCTTTATTATTATCAAAATTAGTTTTTTTCCATTTACTTAAATATTTTTTATATTGATTAAAATTTTCTAAATCGTTATTATCTATAACTTCAATATAATTTAAGTATTCGATAAAATTGAAAGGACTACCAACATCATATTTATCATCAGATAAATTGTTAGTAATACTATTATAAACTACATATTCTTTAAATTTTATCATTACAATAATATTTAATACTTAATTATTCTTCAGGTGGTAGACCATGTGCGGTACCTTCAGCAGTTAAAGCCCCTGTATATGTTCTTCCGTCCCCTACACCATTTTGTCCTGATAAAGAGGTAACTTCTATACCTGATTTTTGATTATTAAATTGAGGCGAAGCTATTACTCTGTTCTCACTATTTATTCCTTGATTTTTTGCTGAAATACGAACACCTTCATTTTTTTCAGTTAAGGTTAATGGTAAATTTTCAAATGAATGGGTATGTGGATAAGTTACTAGTGTATCTGGTACTGGTACCCCACCTAATGTTCCACCGTATACAGATATAGTAGATCCAGGATAAGAGCCGCCAGGTGGTACTATAGCCCAACCTATAACTGCATTTTGTACTGTTTGTCCTAAAGTTTGGGTGGCATTAGTTATTTGTGTTTCCGTCGGCGCAGTAACATGCTGTAAAAATACCTCTCCTTCTACTGATAAGCCACCACCTATAACTAAGTTTTTACTAACTCCTAATCCACTATCTATTAAAACTTGTCTTTGGCGTTTATTACGTATTCTTAAAATTTCTGCACTTATATTAATAACTTTACCATCTATATTAACTTCATTTTCTGAACCAATATTAACTTGTTGACCTGCTATATTAGTAATACTTCCTGATATATTTGTCGGACCATAAGACTTTAAATTGATACCCCCTGCACCTACCATTACGTTAAATCTATTATTAACATTTAAATTATAAGTACCTCCAGGAAGATCCTGAACATCTACATATTCTAACAATGGTCCTGCATCACTATTAACGTATGTAGTGCCTGTACCAACTAAAACTTCATTATCTAATAATTTGCCAATAGGATCAAGTCTTATACTGCCATAATCATTCATTACAGTACCGATATTTTCTAATTTATTTTTACTTATTTCTATAATTTCACTACCACCCAGACCAAAGTTCTTTTCTTTAATCATTAAATCTGCTTGTATTTCTAATATTTCTTTAGTTAAATCTTTAACTTGAGGTTCCCATTTACCATCTTGTGTTGAAGGGCTTTTTCCTATACCGTTTATAAATGGTTTACCTGATTCATCAGGCCAATTTTCATTATTTGAACCCATAGTGGACGAAGCAGGAGATTTAGGGTCAGTACTTTTTAAAAGACTTATGTTTTCATCATAAATAGGTGCTCCACCACCTCCTAACGTAGCAGCTATATTTAATTGTGGAAAACCGCTACTACTAAAACTATTACTATTATTTAGACCTAAATATCGTCTAGAGTTAGTTACAGGAAAATCAGCAAATGAACCGTCTATAGTTTGTTCATTACTGTTAACCTTTAAAATAATATCTCCATTAGACTTAATATTATTATTATTGGTTCTTTTTATATCGAATAGTTGTTTTATATCTTGTACTGTAGAAAAACTTTTTTTCCATTCTTCAAAGAAACTTTCATTTAAATTTCCTATTTTTTTATACTTATCTCTTAGTATAATTTCATCAAAATTTTTACCGGTAAAACTATTTTTAAAACCTTTAACAGTACTATATTCATCATTTAAAACTAATTTTTGATTATTTTTAGTAGCTAATTCAGTATTTGTATTATTATTTAACTCTTTAAAGGAACCTGAATAATGAGTTAATTTTATTTTTTCATTATGATCAGTATTGTTTATTTCAAAAGTTCCACCTTTTTGATTTAAAACGTATTTATTTCTATAAGTTTTAACATTGTAATCTTCTTCTGTAGAGCTACTGTCGTAGTTTTCATACTTACCAGGATAATCAACTTCATTATCATAAATACCTTGCCAATCATCCTTACCAAATGTAGTTCCTATAAGTACGGGAAATTGAGTATTACCTTCTCTAAAAAATACATACACATGAGACCCTACACTTGGTATTCCAAATGAGCCTTTTGCTTTATTAGAGTATGTATTAGGTTTATAATTATATGAATAAGGATTTATATTATTAATATTATTACTATTATCACTAAAAGCGTCACTTAATCTAAAACTACTTTGATCAAATATTTCTCCTGTAGAAGCTGATCCATTAGCACTTAAATTAGCATATGAATTAGTATCAGACACTGTTGCTAT
>NZLH01000296.1 GCA_002694155.1 Pusillimonas sp.
AATTAGCAAACGCAAACCTCCAGGGCTCTCGAACGCATGCTCTAACTCAATTTCATCCACATCAAGGTTTTGAACGGAAGTCAGCGCATCTTTTAACTTTGTACGGTCTGTTTCGGGTACAAACTTCAGGTAACCCTGCAGATTTTGAGGACAACGGGCAGCAGTCAAACCAAGCGCAGGGTAAGTTCCATCATTCGTTCGTAAGCGATCATCGGCCGGGCGCCACTCCCACAAACCCATACGCGCAATAAGCTGCGCTTGCGCCAATCGTGCATTGCGCTTTTCCAGCTCTTCCTCGTAGCGCACTGACTCGATGAACCGGCCGATATCGCGCCCCAACACACGCAACAGGCTTTTCAGGTCGTCTTCAAGCGTCTCGCAATCGCGACGCACAAGCTCTATTACGCCCAGAATTTTCTGGCCATGCTGTAAAGGAAACGCGACAGCGTTACACCAGCCTAAATGCGTTGAAACAAGATGCCGACTGTGCTCGGACTCTTCACGCAAGTCGGGAATCCAGACCACGTCTTTGGCATTTAAAGCCATAGCCGGCAGATCGTTAACCTGTTCCAGCGCCAGCGTACGCGATGCTTCAATGTAATCTGCTACATCATCCTCAGTTTCAACCCATTCGTAGACGTTGATCTGCTCATCGTCGAACACCCAGGCCAGCGCTAGATCCCAGCTTTTGTTGCGCGCAATAGCCTGCAACACTTGGGGCAAAGCCACTTCCTCAGATTCCGCTTCGGCCAAAATAGCTGAAACGTCGTATTGCAGATACAAGCGACGAACAAGCGCGGTCGAGTGCGCAAGCCGCGCCTCGAGCTCTTGCACAGAGGTCGGAACCATTTTTGCCACTTTAGATACCTGAATAACAGACTGGGGGAAAAAACCAATAAACAATTGAATTGGTTAAAGAAAAAGACAGCCTGCCATTTCGACAGGCTGTCTTATTTTAGCGCACACCCAATCACGATTGCGGTTTTTCTTCTTCAGGCTCTTCCATTTTCCACGGCAAAATGCCTGGGGAAACATGCAAGAAATGCATATATTTCTCGAACTGGTCAAGAATATCGCTAATGATGTCTTGTGTATCGTAACCATAAACATCGTACGCCTGCCCACCCCGACGCAGGAAAACCTCGGCACGATAATAATGCTTGTCACCATCTACATCGCGCGACATCTCCGGGTAAGCGAAATCAGGCATGGCATAGCCGCGTAAACGCACTTCGTACACAAACTCAAGCTGGCCTTTCTTGAATACTTCAAAACGTGCCCTGTACTGCTCTTGGTCAAACGCAACAATGGCTTCCCAGCCCTGCTGCTCTAACTCTTGCTCTACCCGCTGCATGGCCGGATATACAGTATTGGCAATAAATCGGGACACATCGGCCTGGGCCGGAAAATCGACCAAGTTGGCAAGACGCTTTTTCCAGAAACCGGGCCCTTCTTTATGACGCCCTTGCACCGATTGCTGCAAACTGACCTCATGATGACTTTCAATAACCAAGGCCCGCCACATACCTACCGCCGCAATTAACATAATAATGGCGAAAGGCAGAGCGCTAACAATAGACGCGGTTTGCAACGCACCTAAACCACCGGCAATTAATAACGTAATGGCAACAATACCCGAGAGCGAAGCCCAAAAAATTCGTTGCCAGACGGGGCTTTTTGCAGCACCGCCGGAGGCCAGAGAGTCGACCACCAAAGCGCCCGAGTCGGCCGACGTAACAAAGAAAGTGGAGATTAAAAGAACGGCAATAAAAGACACAATGCCCGACAATGGCAGCAGTTCGAACAACTGGAATAAAGCCACAGCGTGATCTGCCTGCACTTGCTCGATAATGCTTGTATACCCTTCCACCATAATCATGTGCAAGGCCGTATCGCCAAAAACCGAAAACCACAAAAACGTGAACAAAGTAGGTACGAACATAACACCCACTACGAACTGACGTATGGTGCGGCCACGACTGATTTTTGCAATGAACAGACCAACAAACGGTGCCCAGGCAATTGTCCAGGCAAAAATAAACAGGGTCCAGTTACCAATCCAGCCACTGGATGTATAGGCTTGCAAGTTAAAAGTGCGTTCTACGATATTGCTAAGGTAGCTGCCCGTGTTCTGCATGAACGTGTTCAAAATGAAAACAGTTGGCCCCGTTATGAACACAAACAACAATAATGACACAGCCAAAATCATATTTAGCTGAGACAGGCGCTTAATGCCTTTGTCCATTCCCGCCACCACAGAAATAGTGGCCAGTGCGGTAATAACAATAATGCAGGTGACCTGCACCCAGGTATCAATGGGTACGGAAGGCCACAGATAATTCATACCGGCGTTAATTTGCGCAACCGACAACCCCAACGTTGTGGCCAGCCCAAACGTGGTGCCCAAAATGGCAAAGGTGTCCACCGCGTGACCGGCAGGGCCATAAATTTTTTCACCAATAAGGGGGTACAAGGTTGACCGCATGGACAGCGGTAAGCCGTGGCGGAAGGCAAAGTAGGCCAGCACCAGCCCAACCAGGCCGTAAATAGCCCAAATGTGAAAGCCCCAATGAAAAAAAGCAATTTGCATCGCCTGCTTGGCGGCATCAACGGTTAGCGCTGGGCCCGCCGGTGGGGACGCGTAATGCAATACAGGCTCGGCAACACCGAAAAACAACAAGGCAATGCCGTAACCGGCCGAGAACAACATGGCGAACCACGACGGAAAGCTGTATTCCGGTTCAGCGTGGTCGGGCCCCAGCTTAATTTGCCCCCACTGGGTAAAACATATAGAGACAATAAACACCAGGAAAATAGCAACGGCCAGCATGTAAAACCAGCCAAAGTTCTGCGTTATGTACGCCAGCGTGTCGGAAAACAGCTCGCCTGCTAATGAGGGATTACTGATGGTGCCTATTACCATCAAACCAATCACAATGACCGAGGGAATAAAAACAGGAAGTAAAACGGTTGATCCGCGCAGGAGCTGATTGTTGTTTTGCATAAATTAGTAACCTTTAGCCAGACTGGTAACAGGGTAACATCTTGATTCGTCGCTGCAGACAGGTTCAACCAACACGACCAAACATTAAATATTTACGGTAATGTGAAATGCGTCCACTTTGCCGCGGCGTCTTGCTCCATAGGCCGCGCAATATGAAACCCTTGCGCAAAGTTGCAACCAATTTCACGCAAGAAATGCAAGGTTTGTGCGTCCTCAACGCCCTCGGCCGTAGACTGTATGCCCAGACTTTGCCCCAGGCTTACAATCGCCTGAATCACCTGTCGCGACTCGGAAGAGGATGCCGCAGTAATAACAAAAGACTTATCCACCTTCAGTTCCGAAAAAGGCAGGCGCACTAATTGCAATAAAGATGAAAACCCTGTGCCCAAGTCGTCGATCGAAAGATGAAACCCTTTCATACGCATGCGGGTTAACAAGTCAAGGGACGCCACCGGGTCTTCCATGGCGCTGGTTTCGGTTAATTCAAAAATAAGTTGGTCGGCCGGCACACCGGCCGAATTGCAACGCTTAAGCAGTTGATCAACAAAGGCGTCGTCAAGCCGGGAGCGCGCCGAAAGATTAATAGACAAGCGCACGGAAGAACGCGCGTAGCGCGGCGCAAACCAGCTTAAACTGATATCAAGCATGCGTTCGGTTAAAGCATCAATCATGCCGGTATTCTCGGCAGAGGCAATAAACCGGTCGGGTGGAATCAGGCCATGTTGTGGATGGCGCCAGCGCATTAATGCCTCGAACCCTACCAAGTCGCCACTGAAGCACGAAATTTTGGGTTGATACATAGCAAAAAACTGGTCTTGGTCGAGCGCCGACTGCAGATCTGTTGCATCTGGCGAATACACTTGCGACCCCGCCCCACCCTTATGCCCGCCCGTGCCGCTTAGAACCAATGGCCCACTTAAATCGAACAGCTTACGCAAAGCCGAGGGCAAAAACGGCTTGGGCAGCACGCCCACAATGTTCAAACCACGTTCGGTGGCCGACCTTCCGGCTGCGTCAAGCACACGATGGTCAACCCCGCTGGTAACAATAATGCGTGCCCCACATTCACGTTGCGCCAAGCGGGCAAGAACCTCGACGCCGTCCATTTCGGGCATGATCAAATCAATGGCGATGTGGTCGGGGTACCAGGTATCAACCCCTTGAAAAAATGCTTCCGGGTCGGACGTAAACCGGGTTTCAAACCCGCTGGCGCGGGCAATCAGTTCAATGGTTTGACCCACGCCGGGGTCATCATCCAGAATAAGCAAACGACGTTTATTATTAGTCATTTCAGGGTCCCCGACCCGTTGGTTCACTTAAGGCTTGCCAAACTTTTTCAGCAAGCTCAACCCGACGATACGGCTTATTAAGTAGT
>NZLH01000297.1 GCA_002694155.1 Pusillimonas sp.
GGCTCGACCATCAAGGGCGTTGTTGATGCCAAGTACAAGTCCCTCCATCCGTCTGCCAGCTCACCAAATGGGCCGCAGCGCGACGACCTGTACCAGATGGCCGCCTACCTGGGGCGCTTCCAGTCTCCTACCGGAATGTCGACCTGGAGCCTCTTGGCTTACCCCTTCGATCCATCAAGACCAGAGGCGTCCGTTGTCGAGCAGAACAGCCCTTGGAGCCTTGATGAAGGGAGGAGGATCATCTTCGCAACGCTGCCTCACACCCCCGCCGACGCGGTAGCCAGGTTGCGTTCTTTGGTCATTCCAACGGTCACACCTGCCGCTTGGTCCGCAAGAGCTTGAGGTTCCGTTCATCACTTGCGGGCTGTGTGATGCCTCTACACGTTTGGCCAAATCTTTTAATTCACGCCCTCAAGGCCAAGGCGTTACTATCTGGCTCGGCAAACGGACGCGGGTTCGGTTCCGTGTCCCACCACCAGACGCAAAAGGGCGTGAATGATTTTTCATTCACGCCCTTTTTTTGTTTGGGTGATTAGTGTATTGAATATGGGCTGTTCCCCGCAGAAACCAAACTCAGTGTGCGACGATCATCCTGCAGCCGTCTCCGCAATCAGCACATCGGCCGGGATACCCAGACTCTTGTGCAGCCTGCGGATCATAGCCAGCGTCAGCGGGCGCTTGCGGCTCAGAACTTCGTAGACCCGGTTACTCTTGCCGATGATCGGCTCAAGATCTTTAACGGACAGACCGCTCTGATCCATTCGGAATTTGATGGCCTCCACCGGATCAGGTGCAGTAATGGACACGTGCTTGGCCTCGTAGGCTTGCATCAACGTGGCAAGGATATCCAGGCGATCACCCTCCGGCGTGCCCAGATCAGGGTCGGACTCCATCAGGGCCGAAATCTCTTTGAGCGTGGCCTTGTAGTCTGCTTCGGTGTGGATGGGGCGAATGTCCATGTATTTCCTCCGTGGCCGGTCAGGCCATTTCAACGGTTTCTGCGTCCACTACGTCGTATTCCTTGTGGGTGCCGACGAACTTCACGTAGACGATCTGCAACTTGTACGCAACGGCCAT
Organism: Pusillimonas sp.; assembly: GCA_002694155.1. GTDB lineage: Bacteria > Pseudomonadota > Gammaproteobacteria > Burkholderiales > Burkholderiaceae_B > Neopusillimonas. Next base: position 1,078 of record NZLH01000297.1, read on the forward strand.
GATCAGCCGGTAGTCATTACCTTTGATGTTGAAGACCACGCGACGGTTCTTCAGCACGCTTGCGCTGCGGTACTGCACCTTAATGTCAGCTGGCTGAGACCAGGCCGCATTTTTGGCTTCTTCGTACCAAGCCTTGAGCGGCTGCTCGGCGTCCGGATGGCGCTCCCAGAAGGCTCGAAGGGTGGATACGGCAATCACTCGCATAGGTTGCAGTTTAGTCCCATTTTGGGACTATTGCAATCCTGCGCTGACCAACCGAAGATTTTCACGAGGCAAAACGACCATGTGGTAGAGATGAGCGGCCGAGGTGCCGGAGTTTGTGCAGGCAGGCATCGCACGGCCCTGCGGGCTGCCCGCTGCACTCAAGCCGCGCAGGATGACGAGTGATATCGAAGTGTTTTAGGTATAGCGTTCCTTATTAAAAAGTTATTGTCTTATAACTTTATCAAAATTGTCCTTTAAGTAATATAATTTAAGTTAAGGGACAATTAAGGACAAAAATGGGCTCTGAAACCGCACAGCAAATCAATGAAATTCTTACCCTTCTGAACAACCATTCAGAAGGCCTTGCGCGTGGTGAAATTTCCCGCAAACTTACTTTTGTTATACATGAAAAAACCTTACAGCGTAGGTTAAGCAAGCTGGCTGAAGATGGCCACATCACCAAAGAAGGCACCAGAAAAGCAACACGCTATTTCCCGTTACCACGGTTCCGTTTGTCGGAAAACGAGAAGACAAATAAAGAATACTTAAAAGACCACACTGCACCTATTTTTAGCCCGGAAAGTACGAAAAAGCTGAAGTTTCTGGATACCCCGCTGTTCGCACGACAGATTGTGTCTTATAACCACCTATTTTTAAACAAATATGTCCCTAACGAAACATATTATGTCCCTAAAAAGATAAGAGACGCCTTGTTTCAAAAAGGTAAGCGATTTGATAAACGCCTGGCTGCGGGCACTTATGCCCGCCAAATTTGCCAGAAGCTGCTTATTGACCTGTCTTATAACTCCAGCCGGCTTGAAGGCAACACCTATTCCCGCTTAGACACCCAGAAGTTGGTCGAAGAAGGCATTACCGCCAAAGGTAAAGTTCATGAAGACACGGTCATGATCATGAACCATAAAGAAGCCATCTTGTTTCAGGTAGAAAACGCGCAAGATATAGAATTAAACAGCCTAACCATTCGCAACTTGCATCACCTGTTATCGCAAGATTTACTGGCCAACCCTAACGCATGTGGAAATATCCGGGCTGTACAAGTAAATATCGGGCAATCTGCCTACAAGCCGCTGGATAACCCTCATGTATTGAAAGAAGGTTTCGAGCTGATTCTTCAGAAGGCAAAGAAAATTACAGACCCGTTCGAGCAAAGCTTTTTTTTACTTGTTCACCTTTCTTATTTACAGGCATTTGAAGACGTAAACAAAAGAACGTCGCGCTTAAGCTGCAATATCCCCTTCATCAAAAGCAACCTGTGTCCACTCAGTTTTACCGACGTATCGCGCGAGGACTACACCGCTGCCCTATTGGCCATCTACGAACTGAATGATGTTCAACCCATGCTCGAGCTTTTTGCGTGGGCGTACTCCCGCTCGTGTGAACTATACGGTGTAGTTAGAAAAACACTGGGCGAGATTGATGCTTTCCGAATCCAATACAGGCAACAACGCAAAGCCGTAATGGGGCAAATTGTTAAGCACGATTTGCACGGCGCCGCCGCGGAAAGATATATAGAAGAGTATTGCGGCAAACACCGTATTTACAACATTGATAAGTTCACTGCCATGACATTAGCCGACCTAAGCACGCTACACGCGGGTGCGATTATTGGCTTGGGCATCACCGAAGCGCAGCTTAATACCTGGTTGGCAAACAAACCATAGAACAATAAGGCGTCTAAGTGCAAGTGAAACACCATAGGCCGCACGAAGTTAGAAAGGCCGCGGCGCCAGGCTATTTATCGGCGGGCTTGAGCACGCCGCGAAGCCGGGGTGCATGGGGAGGCAAGGAGGCGGTTGTTTGAGCGGAATGTTTTCGACCTGCCGGGGGCAGGTCGATTCCGCGAGTTCCGCCTACGCCCCATGCAGCTCGGATGCAGCGGGAAGCCCCGAAGGGGCCGTGTGATGCCTGCCGCTAAATAGCCTGGTGCCGCGGCCGTCCCACAACCCGCTTACCACCGCCCCCCACGGCGCAACCGCTGCAATTCCATCTGATTCAAACGCGCCGCCTCATATTCCGCATAGGCCCGCTCGTTAGGCTCATAGCGTCCTTCATAAATACAACTACGCGGGTTTCTTTGGCATTCAGCACTGCCCACAACCGAACTTGGCGCCATCGCTCGTTCGCCGGAAAACTTCGGCCCGCCCGATGAACACCCCGCCACCAACGCCAAAAGGCCTATCGCCACACCCAACTTAGTAAAAGCCATTTCACTCGCCTTATATAAATTCCAAGTTCATTGTATAGGTGTCGGCTACTTTCCAAACATGAAATAATTAAACAAAAAATACCTCACTTCAAACAGGAGACAATCATGAAAAAAATAAAATGGCTGGCCGCGCTAGCCTTAGCGTTCACTGCGGCAGTGTCTGCCCCCACACTGGCGCAGAAACCTCAATTTATTAACGTCTTGACCGGCGGCCAAAGCGGTGTGTATTACCCACTGGGCGTTGCCCTGTCGCAAATTTATGCGCAGGAAATCCCCAACGCCAAAGCCACGGCTCAGGTAACCAAAGCATCGGCCGAAAACATGAACCTGCTGCAAGCGGGGCGTGGGGAACTGGCTTTTGCATTGGCTGATACGGTATCCGATGCCTGGAACGGCTCGAAAGAGGCCGGGTTTCCCAACAAGTTGGATAAACTGCGGGGCTTGTCGGCCACTTACAACAATTACGTACAAATCGTGGCCAATGCCGATTCCGGTATTCGCGCGCTGGCCGACCTGAAAGGCAAGCGCGTTTCGGTAGGTGCGGCGCGTTCGGGTACCGAACTGAATGCCCGCGCAGTGTTTAAAGCGGCTGGGCTTTCGTACGACGATCTGGGCAAGGTCGAATACCTGCCTTTTGGCGAGTCGGTTGAGCTCATGAAAAACCGTCAGCTGGATGCCACACTGCAGTCCGCAGGTTTGGGGGTGGCATCCATTCGCGATTTGGCCACCGCGGTTGATATTGTGATCGTACCGGTTCCGGCAGAAACCGTGGAAAAAATCGGGAATGCGGCTTATCAACCTTCGGTTATTCCGGCCAATACTTATGAAGGCCAAACTGAGGACGTGCAAACAGCGGCGATTCCCAATTTCCTGGTTACTCAATCGGATGTTTCCGACGACCTGGCTTACGCCATGACGAAGGCACTGTATGAAAACTTGAATAACCTGGCAGCCGCTCACAATGCCGCCAAGGCAATCAAACCAGAAAATGCCGTAAAAGGCATGCCCGTACCCGTTCACCCGGGCGCCGAGCGCTACTACCGCGAAGTGGGTATTGTGAAGTAATCATCGCCCTCAATACTGTCGCTATAGTATGAGCACAACACC
>NZLH01000298.1 GCA_002694155.1 Pusillimonas sp.
ATTGGGGGAAGGTCAGGACGGGGGAAGGTCATCGTGTCTTCAAGGACACAGCAATCTAAACAATCCATACATCAGGATGGTGTTTAGAACGAGGACAGCAATCAGATTGAAGATGTCGCGGGGGTCAATATCTCTCATGGTGTAAGTCTTCTTGTGGATTAAAGTATGCCATTAATTCTTGGTCATTGCTTGCACCGTCGCGAACCTTTCGTCCGCCATATCTGATAGTGCCTGTAATGTTGCGAACCTTGCCGTAAATGATTCCGTCGTGGCAGGCCCACACAATGACCGGGTCTTCACGAGGAGCAAGTTCACCCTGCAGCTTGTTCAGCTTTCGAATTGCTATTGGTAGTGGGTACGCATCAGCGATGATGCGATGCCTTCCCTTGACTTCCACAAATCCCACGAGCCTATCGCTCTTGAAAATCTGAAAGTCAATGTCGTTCTCTCCGAGCTTCCTGAAGGTCAGGTCAAAGAGAGAGCAGAATTTTGTGATGGCTCTTTGTTCTCGTTGTCGGTGGTCGTCATTCTCGAACCTCATAGTTCCATTAGGCAGTTAAACGCAGTGTGCCCACCAAGCACAACGCCACAGCCTATAGCTTGTCGTTTGAAGTGACGGGCGTAAGCAGCACCGTAGCTGTCAGCATCAATGCCGCATCCTACCTGCATGCCGAAGACCCGGAAGTTACGACCAACAAGCCATTCGCAGTACGCCTGTGTGTGGATATGCCCTGAAACTGTGCTCATCATATCGTTCTTGGCTTTGGTTCTCGCCGTGCCACCCTCGCCATGAACGTACTGCACGTTGTCATACACCACGCGCTCTGACCAATCCCAATCCGTGCCAAGCACTTCGTTGTAGGAGCGAATCCATTCCATTGGAACAGCAGAGGAGAAAGCCTTGCGCATAATGATGCGGTCGTGGTTTCCGATGATTACATCTGCAATCGGAAACGCATCAGCCCACTTCGTGACCTGTGCGATGGCATATTCAAGCTCAGTTCCACCCGACATACCGTTGGGGTCAGTCTCGTGGTAGCTTGCGTAGTGGTTGTCCAAGATGTCTCCGATGAATACTACTTGGTTTAGGTTGTACTTGGCATATACTTCTTTGCAGAACTCAAGGTATCCATCAAGACAAAAAGGAGCGTGGATGTCGCCAATGACGAGTATCCTACGCTCCTTCTTCATAAGGTTGTCGTAAGCAATCTTTTTGTTCCCCTTTAGCCTTGGCCTACATTCAGAGTTCATCGGTTATGGAGTTCTTTAATTCAACAAGCCTCGCAATCTGCGTGTCAATGACGGGCGATATGGAATCAAAGTCTCTGTCAATGAGTCCCTCGTAGATAGTGTTATTAGAGTCATGCAGGTCAGCCATCAAAGAGTTGATGTGGTTTATCCTTTCTCTTTCGACCGCTGACGGATGGCTCATCTTCTATCTACATCCATTAAAAACATGTCGCCTGTTGGTTTATGAACTTTTCTGATAGCCCTGTAAATCTCCTGTGACTTTCTTTTTACCTCACTTCTTTCCGCTTTTGTAGAATCTGTTCCAAGAGCACAATACATCGCTGCGTCAATGCGCAGCAACTCATCAATCTTTTTTTTGTCAGTCCATGTCTTGAACTGAACAATCTTGTCGATGTCGTTGTTAGTATAGTCCATTAAACCAAGTGTTGAGTTTACGCTCGACTTCTTCTTCAGAACCCATTCGTGTGCGTTGGCTGACTAATTTTACGATGCTACTCATACGAGTGGCTTCTGCTGAAGCGGCCTCTTGCGCACGGCGAAACTCTTCAATTTGGGAAGATAAGTCAGATATTTTTTCCCTCAAAGCAAACACTTCTTTTTTTAGCTCTGCCCTCTCCATCGTATAGACGGGGTCGTAGGTGTTGAAGTAAACAGTCTTTGACTCTTCGTATTTGCGTCGGAGCAACGGGTCAGTCTTGATATATCCCTCAAAGTTTTTACAATAATGACAGATGGTCGCGTGGTTTTTGCCTAAATATCTACCAATCTCTGACTTGTTGTATCCTCTTTCCCATAAGATGAACGCAAAAATAATTCTTGCGTTTACATAATCTCTTTCTCTTGTTTTGCTTTTGATGTCTAAGTCGAAGACCTCTTGAACGGCTTGACGTAGAACATCAAACTCCGTTCGTATTTCGGTTCGCATGATATTCGATTGTATTGTTATCTAAAATAAAGTCTAAGTAATCGTCGCTCGATATAGCGACAATGTCTAAGAGTAGGGGGAGCTGACCCTCTTGGTTCAGGTACTCAATCGCATAGAATACCGGATTCTCTCCCCTGATGACACCTCCTGTAGTCTGACTCCACCCCTCGTCGATGGGTAGAAACTCAAGTGCAGGGAGGATGTCCTGCAGCAACTGCTTTCTGCACCTGATGTTAAACTCTGCGAGCTGTTCGACAAACCATTCTTCTATTTCGAAATGACCGTTGTCAAACACCCCTGTATACTTCGGTATTGCCATATCGTTCTAATTCTTTTAGCCTGTACTCCTGAAGCCTCGACAGCTTCCCTTTAGGCGTTTTAACCTCTGAAAAGATTACATTAGAATCAGGCGGAATAGCGACGATGTCAGGTATACCGTTCTTATTCGTCTTGATTAACTTGATAACGTAGTATCCCTCTGCTTCGAGTTGTTTTATTCTTTTGGATTGTATTTGCTGTTCCGTCACCTACCAAAGATACGAAACGCAGAGGCGTTCATTCTTTGTGTAACTTCTTGAAGTGGTTTACGGTAAAGTCACGCTTTTTGGTAACAGCTTTGTAGATGTCTTTCTCAATCCCGCCGCGAGAAAACACCCAATACACATCTGACTCAAGCCTTTCCTTCGTAGTCATTCTGTCGCGTGATTGCCAATAGCTTGTCGCAGAAAAGTCGATGTTGTAATACACCAAGGCTTCTGCTTCTCGAAGTGAGATGCCCTCTCGTCCGCTTACAATCTGAAGCGCAATGTTCTTGTCCGTGCCTGTAAACTTATCGAGGTCGGTGACGAGTGTGTCTTTGAAGACACGCTTGAGTGCCTCAAGTTCTGCCTTGAACTTGTAGAAGATGCCAATCTTCTTGCCCTCAAACTGCTTCTTGATAAACTCTGCCTTGCTCAGGTCAAGCACTGTAGATTTACCCGACTCAAACTTGATAGTCCCTGAGTAAAGCTGATGGAGCTTCATCATGAGCTTGACAGGAGTGTCAGCCAAGATGACCTCGTCCTTCCCTTCGACAACCAAGTCCTTCTTGAGCCTCGCGGCAAGGCTGTACGTCAGGTCAGACATATCTACCTGCAACACATGCTCTCGCGTATCAACCTTGAAGCCCGCCTCCTTCTGTGAGAAGTTGATGGTGAACGGTCTCATGGATTTAAGGATGGTATCCAACCCTTTGGAGTAGTCGTTAATCATCAGGCCGTTTATCTTCTTCTGAGTGACCCGCGCATACTTGTCTGCAAAACGATAGAAGTTTTTGAACTCAGCGAAGGGATTGTTTGGGATGCCGTACACCTGATGATACATCTGACAGTAAGACTCAGGTGTCGGTGTCCCCGACAACAGAATAACCTTTGGGTTGTGACGCTTGACAATCGCCTTTACATCTTTCGCTCTCTTGCTTGGCTTCGGGAATGCTCCAATGCTGTGTGCCTCATCAAGGATTACGATGTCCCACTTCACCTCCGGTAGCTTGTGCATGGACTCATAGTTGATGACGAACAGAGAGTATGAAGGGCACAGCTTGTTGCTGTCTGCGGTGATAGAAGAGATGGCTTTCTTCTTGGTTATGAACAACACATTGTCAACATCCATGCGGTCGCAGATGCCGAGGCTCGTCAAGGTCTTGCCTGTCCGAACCTCCATCGCCAAGTAAAGGAAGCCCGTGTCCTTGAGGACACGAACTCCCTTTTCAATGATGGCTTCCTGATAGTCTCTGAACTCTATCTCGGATGACTTTTTCATCTGCTCTGCATAGTATTCAAGGCTGTTGGATATGCGTTCTCTTACAATCGGGTCAACGTCTCGGTACTTGTTTACCTCCACCTTGGTCGCGGCGCGGCCACGACCTACAGTGCGCTGAACCTTTGCGTTGATTACTCGGTCGAGACGTTCAACGCTACGCAACATCTCCTCATCGCTGTAAAAAGGTTTGCGTGAGAACACCTCCTTGTCACCCCACATGAAGGTGTTAACCCTCATTGTATTGTGATTCGAGAATCATCTCCAAGTAGTGAATGGCTTTCTTGATGTCGCTCGCCCCGCCCTTCTCTTTGTGGCGCGTTACGTACTTGATGACGTTTCCTTCGAGATACCCCATGTTGTTACCAAGGATGTACTCGACAGGCTCAACACCACCTTTCTTGTAGTGCTTCTCTCCTTTTTTTTCAAGGGTTTTCATGTCCTTCTTTTTAGACTGTGGATAGTTGTTGACGATGTTCCATACCGTTCCGTATGTCAAGTCA
>NZLH01000299.1 GCA_002694155.1 Pusillimonas sp.
ATCGATTCCTGTACAACCTGGCGTTTGAATTGAACGGTATAACGGCGGCGTGGTTGGCTCGATGGCTCAACAACAGAGATAGATGAGTTGCTCATTAAACTAAATGTCCATTTAAAATTAATGGACATTTAGTTTGATGAGATTTATGTGGGAAAGCTAGACGGTATTGGTCGGACGCTTACGGATTTCTCACCCGCCTGAAAAGTCAACTCCCCGGCCGCAATTGAGCCAGGTCGAACTTTATTCGCTCCCTGCTTTTTGCGCCAAAGATATACAGCTTGTTTAAGTGAGGAAGGCTTAAACGGAATTCCTCCCTCCCCCAAAATTTGCGCTAGATACGCAATCCCAAAACCTTGCCTGATGGCAACCTCGATCATGGGCAGCAGCGTTCGAACTTGCACCCGTCTGGGAACATCTTGCAGCTCAACCATTGCCTTGCGAAGGACTTCAATCTGGGTAGCGGGGCTCAAATTTTGTTGCATGACGGCCTAATCCTCTTCTCATTGACTTTTCGCTTACTTATTATTGACTAATAAGTGACTTTACACTTACAAAATACTTACTTCAATGACTTTTTACTGACTAATTACTTACTTTTTAGAAATACCCAAATCTCTCAATAACTTACGCCACCCGCAGGGTGCGTACTGTGTGGTGGCCTTAAGGGGATAAATCCGAGGGGATTAGCTACCGGAAGGCCACCCGCCCTTAAGGGCATCGTCTACTCATTGGGGCCCTACCTGGCAAAGCCAGGTGGGGTACTCGCACGAGCAAAACCCACTTATGCCAAACGACTGAATGAAGGAGAAAGAAACCGGGAAGTAAACCAGTAAGACCACCGAAAAAGTCAGAAGATGGGCGGACCACATCAACAGGCAAAAGACGCAACGAAGCCCATGAAATGTCACAACTTAAGGTGACTCACACCTAACACCTCAAACACAAAAAAACCACCGCATGGGTGGTTGAATGAAATGGGCGTTGAATATAGCTTTCGCTCAGTCAACCTACTGGATTGCGACTGGCAAGCATATTTTCAAAGTGATGCACGATAGTCAGGAAACGATGTGGATCACAAGCTACGTCAGTGGATTTCCAATGTTGTACCAAAACCGTCTGAACGTGCGGTGGGTATCGACGCAATGTGCTTTTTGCTTTGCGCCAGCATTTAGGCAGCCGTCGATGGCGACCATGGGGTTTAAATATTGTTCGCATTGTCTTTTCTCCCTTGCTGTAGCCTGGACAGTTGAGCCGCTCAGCAAAGCAGCATTCGAGCCGTGCCTGGGTCACTCGTCCCTTTTGCGAAACACAACAGTGATCTGATAGCTGGCGAGGTGATGGCAATGAGAGTGGTTACCGGCTGACTTTTTGGCGTGATGATGTTTGCAGACATACCCTGCCCCTGGTATCAATGAGCGGCACGACCCACAAGGGCCGTACCCGACTGAAATGTTATTGAGAAGGCTCGGACTGAATACGTAGCGGGACTGGCAACCATGCCTTATCGGCCAGAAGCTGTTGCGCGTGCTCAACCGCTTGGGCTTTTTTCATTTTGGCTATTGACAGTGCTTCTTCTGCGCCGTGTGTCTCAGTGACAACTGCGGCAATTTGGTCTTTATTGACGTGGCTGAAATAACTTTCGGCAGTGGGAGTCCACCACTGTGTTAAATCGACCCCAGTCACGCTACCCAATCGATCTAAATCAGTCGGTTTGCTCGTCTCGTAGTGCGTAACGCCTTGCACCGTTCCAGCGACCAAAAACGCTAACAGTTCCAATAACGTAGTGGAGTCTTGAGCCAGGGTCCATGTCAAAACGTCTTCGCTCAACGGCCCTTCTTCATCAAGAGGCAACTGGTCTAACCAATGGCTACGCAGATCGTGCGTCGTCTGCGCTGCTTTACTGGACTGATAATCGGGCGCATGACCATTTAAATCTTCGTAATTAAGACGGATACCTAATCCGTAACCACCCAATGAGAAATACCCGTCGCCAAACACCTGTCGGGCAAGCTGCGGACAAGTACCGCCAGCGCGATGTCTGGCTTACTAGCCAAATCGGCTGCAATGATGCCCACCTTGTGCGCCGTCAATTGTCGAACCAAACGCTCTGAGTGCGCTGGTCGGGTCTTGGCAACGGGTAAGGAACCAATATGTGCCTCCCCTTCACCGTTTTGCCCTACCTCTTGAGCCGCACGCCTGCGGTCTTCGGGGCGAATTAATCCGCGGCGGTATTGCACTTGCCCCTCGGAATCCAGAAAAATTCCCCCTCCGGCAATGGCTTTGGCTGATGCAGACCAGACTTCATTTTCAATCTCGATTGCTTCGCGCCGATCCTGCAATTCGATTTGTTCCTGTTCCAGGCGAGTCCACTTTTCATGATCTTCGTCTTCATCATCTATAGCGTCCATTTCTTCTTCGATGGCTTGCAAACGTGAATCAATTTCTTCTATTTGTGTCTGCTGCTCATTTGAAAGCGTGCCCATTTCAGGGCGCACTCGACCAAAGCTATACCAGGCTGAGTCAAATGTAGGCTGAACCTGAACCCATGCCCACCCTTCTTTTTCAATTTCAGTGGCAACTAACGCCAGTTTGTTATTTGTCAGTTGCTCAAGCAAAGTGACATCTTGCAGGTAAATACCCCGTTCGTCGTCTGTTGCAAATAAATCATTAAAGCTGCGTCCACCCGCTTCGTGATACGCCTCCAGACCGACATAACGTGCCATCGCACTCCCAGCGGTGACTGAATCAAACCGGGTTCGATTCACAACGTTCTATGAGAAAGGGAAACGGACTCAAGAAGACTACCTGCGACACAGCAAGCAAATTTTGCGTGTCTTTGGTGAAATGCAGGTTGACGATGTCACTCCACCACATATAGCCCGATATTTGCGCATGGAGCGCAAAGAGGCGCCTGTTCAAGCTAATCGAGAGATCGCGTTCCTATCCTCGTGTTTTCAAGAAGGAATAGAACAAGGCCTTGCATTGAAAAATCCCTGCAGGGAAGTGCGACGCAATACTGAAAGACCGCGTTCGCGCCTGCCTGAATCAGATGAAATCAAGTCATTCATGAAGATTGCGAAGGCGCGCGGCGCCGGGTCTGAACTAATCGGGTGTATGGCAAAGTTCGCAGCGTTAACTGGTCGGCGCCGTGCGGAATTTCTGTCGTTACGAAAAGATGCCATCGGCCCCGACGGTATTAACTTCAACTACGCTAAATCAACAGCTAGCCAAGCCACCAGAAAAGGCTTAATTCCCATGAGCCCGGCCTTGGAGTCATTACTTCGAGATATCGAAGAAATAAAACGTCCGGGCAAAAACCCATTGAAATCAATCTACGTGTTTGCAAATCGCAGAGGTCAGCCTTACACCGAGCAAGGTTTCAAATCGATGTGGGCAAAAATAATGCACAAGTGGCTCAAAGAAGACAAGAGCCGTGAAAGATTCACATTTCACGACTTACGGGCTTACTACGTTACTCACATGGTTGAGGCCGAGAGAAACCCAGAAACCCATGCCAATCCGGCAACGACAAAACGGGTTTATGATCGTCGAAGAGTAGTGAAAGTACAGGCCTTAGAATAGGCCATGTCACCAAATTGGTGTCATGTCACCAAAACGGGTTTCGGAAAAACTCCCGAAACCCGCTTAAAATCTGGGGTGACCGATGGGGCTCGAACCCACGACAACCGGAATCACAATCCGGGACTCTACCAACTGAGCTACGGTCACCACTAGTGTTAACTGGTATCGCCCAAAACAACGCAAAGTGCGTGCTGCGAAGAATCGAGATTCTAACATGAATTTCGAACCCATACCGCCAACTTCGATATACTTCGCTTAAGTAGCACGCATAAATCAAATCATTCTTCTACGCGAATCCACAACCCAGGCAACATTTGTATATCAATGACTGCTTTTGAAACCCTGCTTTCCGAATACTGGCCCCATATAGCGTTTGTAACCAGCCTTTGTATCGGCGCCGTTGCGGCAGTTCATGCCGCCATGACAAAAACCGATGTGCGCGCGGCAATTGGCTGGGTGGGTGTAATTTTGCTCTCGCCATTTTTTGGCGCGCTGTTCTATATTATTGCCGGTATTAACCGCGTTCGGAAAGATCAAATTTCGCAACAGCGCGATGCCGCTTTAAAGGACTATGGCGCGTGGCAGGCGCAGGCGCTGCCAAATGTAACGGGCTACTCAGCACCACAATTTGAATCACTGAAAACACTGGGCGACAACATTGGTCACTTTCCGCTTTTAAGCGGTAATAGCGCCACCATGCTGCAAAGTGGCGACGAGACTTACCCGGCCATGCTCGCCGCCATCGAGCAGGCGCAGGAAAGCATTGTGTTGCAAACGTACATTTTTGACCACGACCGCGAAGGGGTTAAGTTGGCCGAGGCGCTTGAACGCGCACTGCATAGGGGCGTCATCATTCGTGTGCTTATCGACGCTGTCGGCTCGAAGTACTCGCGCCCCCCCATGATTCGCTTGCTCAGGAAAAAACGCATCCCTTGCGCGCTATTCATGACCAACCCCCTTGGCATGAAAATGCCTTATGCCAATTTACGTAGCCACCGAAAAATTCTTGTCGTCGATGGCAAAATTGGTTTCACTGGCGGAATGAATATTCGCGAGGGGTTTGTAAAGGCCATTGCCGGCAACAACGCTACACGCGATACGCATTTTTGCTTCGAGGGCCCAATTGTTGCGCAGCTTATGGCGGTATTTGCGCACGACTGGCGTTTCACCACGCGCGAAACGCTACCGGTTGACGAATGGTGTAACAAGCAATGGCCCGCCAGCAACAATGGCATTCCGGCACGAGGCATTCGTTCAGGCCCCGACCGCAACATAGGCAGCAACCATAATATGCTGCTGGGTGCGTTTGCCGTTGCCCAAAAACATATTCGCATTCAGTCGCCCTATTTCCTACCCGACATAGCATTGTTAGGTGCTATTGCTACCGCCGCCAGGCGGGGTATTCAAGTTGATATTGTTCTACCGGGTAGAAACAATTTGCGTTTGGTTAGCTATGCGATGATGGCCCAGATTGATCAGGTCATTAAAAGTGGTTGTCGTGTTTGGCTTAACCAAGACACATTTAACCATTCGAAGCTTATAACCATTGATAATGCTTGGGCGTACGTGGGTTCGTCGAATATCGACCCGCGCAGCCTGCGTTTAAATTTCGAACTTGATGTAGAGATATACGACCGAGCCCTGGCGCAACAAATTTCTACACAAATCGACAACGAAATTGAAGGTGCCCAACGGCTTACCATAGACCAGCTTCAAGCCATTCCGTTTGTAAAGAAACTGCGCAATAAGATAATTTGGCTGGCATCGCCTTATCTTTAAGTATCTTTAATTTTTATTTCTAACGGGCTTAAGTCAAGATAACCGGCGGCCAGTTTTGCCGAAGGATTATCCAGGCGCGGCACACACCCTAAACACGGCGCTTCTATTGCATCACGCAGGGTTTGAATGTTTTCATCGCGATAAGGCATGGTTGGGTCAACCACGTTCGCCACCCACCCAGCCAGGGTAAGACCACGCGAACGAATGGCTTGTGCCGTTAACAATGCATGGCTAATGCACCCCAACCGCAAACCCACCACCATTACAACCGGTAAATCCAACGCCACAGCTACGTCGGCCATATTCTCGTGAGCGGAAAGCGGAACACAAAAGCCGCCTACCCCTTCCACAATAACCGCCTCGGCCCGCTGCGCCGTCGCCAAATAAGCACGACGAATAACATCTGACTGCATAACAACGCCATGCTTTTGCGCAGCAATGTGTGGGGCAATTGGCTCGTCCCACAAGTACGGGGTCATTTCTTTTTCAGGCAAGGCTCCCCCCGCCTGTTCGCGAAGCAAGGCAATATCTTCGTTAATCCGTACGCCGTCGCGCACTTCAATACCCGCGGCCACCGGCTTCATGGCGGCCGCTTTTATTCCGGCTTGCGCAAGCGAATATAACAACGCCGCAGAAATCAGCGTTTTACCTATTTCTGTATCGGTTCCAGTTACAAAAAACGCATATTTTGACGGTGGCATTAAGCTTTACTCCTGCCCGGCATATTCTTGTTCGGCCTGCGCTATGGCTCGTGCCAGCCGGGTTACCTCGTTGCGCGAGTGCGCCGCAGACAACGTAATGCGTAGGCGCGCGGTGTCAGCGGGCACTGTTGGTGGCCTGATTGCCGCTACCCACAAGCCTTGATGCCATAGAAACGACCCCACTTGGGAAGCGGCATGGTTAGCACCAATAATGACAGGTTGAATTGCGGTATCTGACTTAGGTGCCAACCATTTCTGCAAATGCAAATACTGACGCAGCGTGGCCCGATGTTCAGCCAGACATTCACGCCTTTGTTTACCCTCGGCACCCGTAATCAGATCAAGACTGGTTTGTAACGCATGGGCCAAAGCAGGCGCTGCTGCGGTGGTATAGATATAAGAGCGCGCCTGCTGTACAACCCACTCTATTAACTGGCCAGACGCCACAATAAAGGCCCCAGACACGCCGGCCGCTTTGCCAAGCGTGCCCATGTAAATCATGTTGGCATAATTCAACGATAATGCTTCCAGCACCCCTAACCCACGGTCACCCAAGACACCAAACCCGTGTGCGTCATCAATAACCAAAATAGCATTGCGCTGCCGACATAAATCGGCCAATTGGTGCAACGGTGCCACATTACCGTCCATGCTGAAGACGCTATCTGTAACCACCACCTTCAAAGCCGCCGGCGTATCAGTTAATAGTTGGCCCAGTTGCGCCACATCACCATGTTCATAGATATGCGTTTTGGCGCGTGCCAACCGCAACCCATCGATAATTGACGCGTGGTTCAAACGTTCCGAGAAGAAAACCGTATCGTCATCAAGGCGCGCCAACGAGGTCATTAGCGCAAGGTTCGCCATGTAGCCGGTACACAGGTACAAAGCGCGCGCATCATCAAAATAAGGCGAGTATAAGTGGGCCAAGCGTTCTTCA
>NZLH01000300.1 GCA_002694155.1 Pusillimonas sp.
AAATGTTGCTGGTCCCGGCAAAATGCGCGCCCATTTGATTACGCATGGTTTCCACAACTTCATCGTGCCATTGTTTGGAAAAC
This sequence comes from Pusillimonas sp., assembly GCA_002694155.1. Lineage (GTDB taxonomy): Bacteria > Pseudomonadota > Gammaproteobacteria > Burkholderiales > Burkholderiaceae_B > Neopusillimonas. Next base: position 84 of record NZLH01000300.1, read on the forward strand.
CGGCGTCTTGTGCCGTATTCCGCAACCCGAAAATCGGTTAAGGCCGGATCGTCAATGACCAGATTCATTTTCTTGCGCAGCCGGCGTCGACCTTCCTCCCACCCCGGCTCTTTGCACGTGTTGCGGAAAAAAACCTCATTCACAATTGCCAAAACGGGGATTTCGAACAAAATCGTGTGCAACCAAGGCCCTTTTACCGAAATCGCTATTTCCCCCGGAAGCTCGCCTTTATCGATTTGAATACATTTTTCGGGCAGGTGAAACAACCCCAGAAAATCAACAAAGTCACTTTTAATAAAACGTAATTCGCGCAAGTACTCGAGTTCGTCGTCGGTAAACTTTAACTGGCACAAGGCATGAACTTCTTCGCGTATCTCATCTAAATAGGGTGCCAGATTTACATTTGGCGTACGGCATTTGTATCGATACTCGACCTGCGCAGCCGGGAAATGATGCAATACCACCTGCATCATGGTGAATTTATACAAGTCGGTATCTAAAAGTGATGTAATGATCATGTGCTTATTTGCGCCACAGGCGCAGAGTGCCTTCCGGGTTGTTCAGCCATTATTAGGTAAAATGTGCGTAAAGGGTTTTACCCAATGTATCAAAACAGGCATTGTAATGTTTAACCTGGCATTACACATTGCACCGACCCAGGTCGTTGTCATCTGCCTGAATATCATTTAGCCGGAGTCTCTGAATGACCCACGTAGTTACCGAAAACTGTATTAAATGCAAGTACACCGACTGTGTCGATGTTTGTCCCGTTGATTGCTTTCGCGAAGGGCCCAATTTTCTTGTTATCGACCCAGACGAATGTATCGACTGTGCTGTTTGTGTCCCAGAGTGCCCGGCCAACGCTATTTTCGCTGAAGAAGATGTTCCCGCCGACCAGGTTCGCTTTATCCAGATCAATGCCGACCTTTCACCCGAGTTCGGCCCCATCAACCGTTCGAAAGGCGGCTTACCCGATGCCGACGAATGGAATGGGGTTGAAGGCAAAGAACAGTATCTGGAAAAATAGGGCATGACCGAACAGAAATACACACGTCAGGAAGTTTTGCAGGTTCAAGAGTGGGTGCCGGGAAAGCTGTTGTCTATTAAAGTTAGCCGGCCCGACAACTTCAACTTCAAGGGGGGGCAATTTGCCCGGCTGGGGCTTGCGCCCTCAAACGACCCCAATGCTGAACCTACGGTATGGCGTGCGTATTCAATGGTTAACGGCCCAAACCAATCGCCACTCGAGTTTTATTCAATTGTTGTACCCGAAGGCGAGTTCAGCCCGCAGTTGGCGAAATTGAAACCGGGCGACCCTCTTTACATCGACAACACCGTCTTTGGTTTTCTAACAGTCGACCGGTTTGAAACCGGCGGAACGCTGTGGTTAATTGCAACCGGCACAGGGCTGTCGGCCTATTTATCCATGTTGAACGACCCAACCACATGGGAGGCGTTCGATCAAATTATTCTGGTGCATGGCGTTCGCACAAAAGAAGAACTGGCCTATCAAGACGAACTGCGCCAGTGGGAAGAGAAAAGCAATACAGCCTCCTTGCCCGCCCGGTTCGTTTATTTGGCCATTCCAACGCGTGAATCATTACCAGGTGTTCCCCAGGAACGAATCACAACCCTGATTGAAAACGGTGAACTCGAGCGGCTAACCCAGTGCCCCCTGAGTCCAGACAGCAACAAAATTATGCTGTGCGGGAACCCCGAAATGGTGACCGACGCGCGTGCACTTTTGAAGAAAAAAGGCTTTGCAGTGGGTCGTCGCGGTAATTCAGGTAACCTTGCAGTCGAAAACTACTGGTAAATACACCACACCTGTCAACACAAAGGAAACCTTACGCAATGCTTTACGATTTGCACGAATTGCAACGCACTTTTCTCATGCCGCTCGTTTCCTTTTCAGGTCAGGGCTCGCAACTTTTTTCTCACCCATACAGCCCGTTGTCTTACACCCCGGTTTCGCGCCATATTGCCGCCACGTACGAACTGATGCACAGGCTGGGCAAAGCCTATGAAAAACCGGAATGGGATATTGACAAGACGGTTATCGATGAACAAACGATCCCTGTTGAACCACAATGCGTTTACGAACAGCCATTCTGCAAGTTAATCCATTTTAAACGCCAGGAATCTGTCAAACGAGCGCTTCCCGCAGTTTTGCTGGTTGCGCCATTATCCGGACACCATGCAACGCTGTTGCGAGACACCGTAAAATCTTTTCTGCCGGCCCACGAGGTTTATATAACAGACTGGGTCGACGCCCGCATGGTACCCCTAAGTGCCGGCCCCTTTCATTTGCACGACTACGTTAACTACATAAGTGACTTCCTGCATTATTTAGGGCCCCGCACTCATGTCGTATCAGTGTGTCAGCCCACTGTTCCTGTACTCGGTGCCATTTCGCTTATGGCGGCCAATAACGATGCGTGCCTGCCCCTTAGCATGACACTCATGGGTGGCCCTATCGATACGCGCGAATCTCCCACGCAAGTAAATCGCCTGGCCACAACGCAGTCTCATACCTGGTTCGAGAATAATTTAATTCATCGTGTGCCCGCCAAGTATCCAGGCGCCGGCCGCAAGGTTTATCCAGGTTTTCTCCAGCACGCGGGCTTCATTGCCATGAACCCAGATCGACACATGGAATCGCACTACGACTTTTATCTGGATTTAATCAAAGGCGACGACGACGATGCCGAATCTCACCGTCGTTTCTACGATGAATACAACGCAGTGCTTGATATGCCGGCCGAGTTCTACCTGGACACAATTGATGTCGTGTTTCAGCAACATCTTTTGCCTCGCGGATGCTGGGAAGTGCAAGGCCAGCTAGTTGACCCTGGCGAAATCAAAAACGTTCACTTATTAACTGTTGAAGGCGAACTCGACGATATCTCGGGGCAAGGCCAAACACATGCAGCGCACAAGCTGTGCAGTGCCATTCCCACCGAACACAAACACCAGTACACAGCCGCTGGCTCGGGGCATTACGGTATATTTTCCGGGCGGCGCTGGCGCAATATTATTTACCCACAACTGGCACAATTTATTGCCAATGCACATTCAGCCTCATGAGCCAAAACGCGCTTGTTGAACAAGTTGATGCAATTTTGCCGCAAACGCAGTGTACGCAGTGCGGGTATAACGGCTGTTTGCCGTATGCGCAAGCAATTGTAGAAGACGCCGCCCCTATTAATCGCTGCCCGCCAGGCGGCGATTCAGGCATAGAGGCGTTGGCCAAACTGCTAAACCGTGCGGTTGTCCACCTGGACACTACTTGCGGCCATCCAGAGCCCCTTCAAGTGGCGCAAATAGACGAGGAGCACTGCATTGGCTGTACTATTTGCATTCAGGCATGCCCCACCGACGCCATTGCAGGTGCCTCGAAACTTATGCATACCGTTTTGCCCGACGCTTGCACCGGGTGCAAATTATGTGTTGCCCCATGCCCTGTTGATTGCATTAGCATGGTGCCTGCCAATAGGGAATGGACAAACGAAGACGCCAGCAAAGCACGAAAGAACACCAGGCGACGTGAAGCACGACTGAAACGTAAACACCCGGAAGATCAGCCTTTGGCATCCCGAACCTTAAGCAACAAGGCGCCGCTTACCACTGCGGCTAACAGTGATGCGCAAACGCGACAAAAAACCATTGCCGATGCACTGGCACGCGCCCGGGCACGACGCAGTGGCACACTTAAATGAACCAACAAAAACGCAAAGAAATCTTTGCGCGCCTGCAGGCCGCCAACCCATCACCCACTACAGAATTACATTATGCAACCGAGTTTCAGTTGCTTATTGCGGTGATTCTATCGGCACAGGCTACCGATAAATCGGTGAATACTGCTACCGCCCGCTTCTTTCCCGAGTACGGCACGCCAGGCGGTATTTTGTCATTGGGGCTTGAAGGGCTAACCGACAAGATCAAATCCATTGGCCTATATCGTACTAAAGCCGAAAATGTCATCAAAACCTGTCGAATTCTTCTGGAGCAATACAACGGGAAAGTGCCCGAAGACCGGGCCGCGCTGGAAGAACTACCGGGCGTGG
>NZLH01000301.1 GCA_002694155.1 Pusillimonas sp.
AGGCTCATGTCTAGCAAAGTGTCTAGCAGTGTCTGATTTTTTACCCGCGCAATGGGGACAGGATCATCATCGATAACTACTTCCCGCATCAGAACTCAACATCCATGTCCGTCCAGTGTTTGGGGTTAGCGAAGTCTGTTTGTGCAACGCGCAGGTCGGAATATCTTCCTGTTGACTTGTCATAAGCAACAGGCACAGCGCCCTGCTTGCCGATCCACTTGAACCTAGATTTCCAACAATGAATCTCAGTGTCATCACCTGTTCGATGCACCGTGATTCCAAGGTCAGCCTTTGCAAACCAAGCCGCCGATCCAGAGATACTCATTCCGGTAGGAACAGGCATGCTACCGTCTTCCCGTGGATACATCTTCGCGGGGTGAGCTACAAACCATACGTGAACGCCGTGGGCCTTTGCGAAGGCTGTAACTTTAGTCAACATCGAAGATATCGATTGCGATTCATCTGAGTTAGGATTTTTCTCAATGTAATTATATGGGTCGATGACCAGACCCCTTACACCCAAGCGCATGACTGCTTGTTTTGCTCTGTCGATAATTGAGTCGATAGTGCTGACTACGCCGTCCCGCGAGTCCAGAAACACAAAGTGCTTGTCGATGAAATCGCTGGCCTTCGACAGCTCCTGATCTGTCATGCGTTGGCCGTCACCCTCGAAAAATGCCTTGCCTATAATTTTCTCACTGAGTTTCGCGATGTGAAAATGTGGCGGGTTTTCAAACGACGCTACAGCAAATTTCCAAGAGCATCGCTGCGCGAGGTTGACCATGAGCTGATCAACAAACTCGCTTTTGCCAGAGCTGGGAACTCCTGTCACGATTGAAAGCTGACCCTCCGCTATTGTGAACAAGTCATCTACAGTAGATAACCCGGTTGATTCACCCGCACCGACTCCCTTCTTAAATATCTCATGCACATCAGAGATATAGGATTTGGCAGAATAAACTCCTTTAAGCGGTAGGGGCTGTGACTTATTGACCACATCCTTGAGCGCGGCTGCTCCATACTTTCGTATAATATCGTTAGCGTCTTTACAGTCTTTGGGGTATTGAATTGCCCAGCATTTAGCTCTGCCGATACGACGTGCGATCTCTTCCGCCAGAGCATGACCACTCTTGTCGTTATCCGTGGCAAGAATTATTTTGTCGCAACGCTCGATTATTTCTCTTGCTTCCCAGATGTAACTAAACTTATTGTCATCTTCTGGACTGAAGCTCCTTCCGCTTACGACTTGCGGAGCGCCATTGGGACAGCTTACTGCTGGTATACCAGCCGAAGCCAATGCGAGTGCATCACACTCACCTTCGACAATGATAAGTTCTTTCGCGTCATCCGGTATCAGCTCGATACCATAGAAGTGCCGTGCGGCCCCTTCCTGTGTAAATGCTTTTTGATTTATCGCTCGCCATTTTATTGCGCTAGGTTGTGACAGGTCTCCATAAACAAATCCAACTGCGTCCAGCTCACCGTGACCGTTGAAGTATCTCTTGCCAGAAACGACTGGCAAATCAATATCTTGTGACCAGAGGATTCCCCGAGAATGAAAGAAATTTGTTATTGATGACTCGTCAACAGTAGCGCGAGGTTGTATTCGCGTCACGTTTGACTCCTTGTGAAAGTATTCTTTCTTGCGAAAGATTGAACCGCTCTCGCCGCAATGGTGGCAAAAGTAAAGTTTCGAGCCGTCAGGGTTGACGGTTACGGAAAGTGTTTTCTGATGTTTCTTTTTTCTGTCATGGCTGCATGCGGGACATGCGACACGGCAGCTATCGACTATCGCCGATAACGACTCCTTGATTTCCATAGTTTGACCCTAGTAATTTTAGACCCCTAGTTGCTGTAGCAACTTCTTTATTATCGCCTTTTGTTGTGCTTTCTTGAGATCGATGCTAACTGACACCGTTTTCAGGATGTCATTGTAAGGCAATTTCACTCGATCACAATCTTCTTTGAACTGCTTGGACAGAAGATATCTATGCGCGTCCCCACGGATGTCTTTGTTTGTTGATAACAAGTCACACAGTGCGAGGCGCACAATTTTGCGTAACACGTCATCCAGTTTGCCAGATATATATAAGGCTTCGAGGGTTTTCTCGGTCGAGTCCGTGGAAGATGTGCTTTTCTTTAACTTGTCTGTCATTTTTGTAAATCAGTCCTTGCATGCAGTCCAAGATTACCGACTCATCTAAGTCAGGTCTTAAACTGCCATAATATATAGTTATGTGTACAGCGAGGTCGCCTTCCAAAAGATTTGGCAGTTTGCTGACCTGTTTCTCAAACGCTTTCACGTAATCTCTAGCTTTCTGACTTTTGATAATGGCTGGGCGCTTACCAAACATAACAATACGTCTTGAGTTTGCTTTGCTTGCAGGCTCACCAATTACCTCGATACATGTTGCGCTGTCAGGTATCATCCGTTAATATCTATCCTCGTTTTATGAAAGTTATCACAGGAGACTAAGTATGTCACGAATGAGCGATTACATCATCGGCGAGGAAGAGGCTGGCAATGTGCAGCACGATCCAAATCCGTTTGAACCTGATGTACCAGAGACCAGCGCAGTACAGATTGATGAAGAGATACCTATCCCAAGTCATCTTCTTGAGCGCAGCAATCTTAACAAGAAGTGGGGAACGCTTCCTTTTAGCAGCATGAACATCGGTAATTCTTTTGCACTAACCAATCTGTCGCCGAAAGAATTTACAGCACTGAGGGCTAGAGTCAGTCGCGCAAACAAAAAGCAAGAAGGAGTGTTCGCCCTGCACACTGTCAACAAGTTGGATGACGGCAACGTGGACGCACGAGTATTCAGGATCGAGTAATGTTCACCAACATCCACAATCTGCCTGACCCCGTCGTTGCCGCGCTGTCTGCTGACAAATATAACAGTGGACTTGTCAACAGCAGTGTAACCACGCTCATCGACTCACCGCAGATCAAAATATTGTCTAGGAAACATAAGGACGATATCAGTATCGACGTATCTGAACGACTGTGGTCCGTTCTTGGAACTGCCGTACACAATATGTTTGAAGACTACGCCGACGGTGAATATCTGAGCGAGGAACGCCTGTACACAGAGGTCAAGGGCTGGAAGATATCAGGAGCGATCGATATCCAAAAGTCTGAGAAAGATGGATCGATCACAATCATGGACTATAAATGCACATCGGTCTGGTCGATTATCTTCGGCAAATCATCGTGGGAGAAGCAGCTCAATTTCTACGCTTGGTTGGCCCACAAATGTAAAGGCAAGAAGGTAAGCAAGTTGCAGATACTGGCCGTGCTGCGAGATTGGAAACAATCAGAGGCAGAGTTCAAGTCAGATTATCCCAAGCAACCGATCGTGGTAGTGGACATTCCCTTATGGGAGACAAGTCAACAGCAAGAGTTCGTCGAGCAACGTGTCGCGCTGCACCAGCAAGCGGAGTGGGATTATCTGAACGGTAACCCGATAGCTGAATGCACAGCAGAGGACATGTGGCTGAGACCAACTAAATACGCTGTTATGAAGAAGGGTCGCAAGAGAGCAATTAAACTTCATGACGATGAGGTGGACGCGCAAAACCACGTTGAGACGCTTGGTGCAGGACACTTCGTTGACAAGAGGTCAGGAGAAGCGGTCAGGTGCGAGAAGTACTGTCCCGCCGCTACGTTCTGTCCACAATATCAGAGGAGTATAAATGAAAGAGACTGAGATGATCGCTAAGGACAGAGCGATCATGGGGAAAACGATAGGGATCATCAGGGGTCTACAAGGAAGGGTTTCCTTGTCAATGGTTTTCAAATCAGGAAAGGTGGTTTTCGTTCCAGCCGAAGGTGGAGAATTCGAGATGGACTCAGCCCTTTTCAACAAACTTGATACAAACGAAATAGTCAGACTAATAGAGGGTCAAATTAATGGAAGCAAGTAAGGAGTTCAAACAGGCTTGGCGTGAGAAGCGCAAGCAAATTAAGTGTCCTGAGAAGGGCGCGAGTAATGATCATTTCCGAAGCAAGTACCGGAGTTGGGAAGACACTGAGAAGGCGTTATCAGATGCAGGCTTGGATTTTTACTTTGAGCTTCACAACACCCCAGATCAAGCGGGGGTAAGCTGGATTGTTGAGCTGAACGACGAGGAAGCCACAGTGGCTACATGCATGGTTGACAAAGCCAAACGTGATCCGCAGGCAACAGGTGGATGCTACACCTACGCGATGCGTTATGCCGTGCAAGTGCATCTAGGCTGGGGTATGCCTGACGTTGACGATGATGGCAATGACGCTAGTGGCATTGTATCGCCAGAGCAAGAGGTCGAAATTCTTGGCGGTGTTTTTGCAATGCAGAAAACTCAAGAAGGGCTACAGAACTGTTGGGCCGAGAACGATGATGTTGTGATGCGAATGCATCAGGGCCATCCTGATCTGTATGAACAAATCGTAAAGCATTATCAAAATGCTCAGAAAAAATTAACTGAGGTATAACAAAATGCCAGACACCAAAAAACCAAAGAACTATCCCGCTCACACCAGTGGTGGACTGTGGAGCAAACCAAAGACCAGCGCTGGTCAACCCGACATGAAGGGCAGCATCGAGATTACAAAGCATCAGATGCAGCAACTTGTGCAGATGGGTCAGTTGGGTAAAGAACCTACGTTGCAGATTGCAGCTTGGTCCAAGCAAAGCCCGTCGGGCGGCACTTGGCTGTCCATCGACGCAGATGTGTATGTCGCCAACGCTGGGGCTGCTCCTGCTGCTCCTGACATGTCAGCGACGGCTTATGCGCCACCTGCTGCTCCGCCTGCGGCAGCACCCGCAATGGCTCCACCACCGCCAACAATGGCTCCCCCGCCTGCTGCACCAGCAGCACCTGTGGCTCCACCGTTTCCAGACTTTAGTGACGATGGCAATTTTTAAGGACGAGCCTATCCGCAGCAAGAAGCTCCTCTCCGCGTCGAGGGGAGCGGCTTGCGTCAACTGTGGAGCGCAGGACGATACTGTTGTTGCAGCTCATTACCAAGGACTTCGTAGCCACACTTACGGCAAAGGCAAAGGGCAAAAGCCGCACGATATACTGGTTGCCGACCTGTGCCACAGATGTCACTCCGCTTTTGACCGATACGAAAGCGGTGACGGCGATGACTTCCAAAGAAAGATTGACAGATCAGAGCAGTTCCAACATGCAATATTGATGACGATTATCAGAAGGATTAGAGAGGGGGTAATAAAGATATGAAGATTTTTTTCAGTACGGTGCATGACAGAGAGCGGCTTAACAAGCTGCTTTTTTTTCTGTCCGAATTGCTGCCAGCCAGACGACAAGAACTCACAGAGACTGCTGCTGACTTGTCAACAGGAATGACAATGGAGATCAAGCCGCAGTCCAGTCGGTCCAGACCCCAAGAAAATTACTATCGCAAATGGGTCAGGGAGTTCGGTAAGCATTGCGGCCTTACGCCCAGTGAGATGCACGATGAGATTCTCTGCATCCACTTTGGGATCGAAGAAACAGAAACACCCTTTGGCATCAAAAGAAGGCCAGCCAAGCGCAGCAAGAACTCAACGAGAGACGAGTATACAGAGCTAGTGAATACGCTTATACGTGTTGCATCGGAGATGAATTTTAGTATTCCAGAGCCAAGACATGATGACGGTTGACATATTACTCCGTCTGCCATAGTATCAAAGAGTCCCAGCGGGCGGTGGGCAGGGTTTTTCCAGTGATGGGTTGTCCCCTATAAACACCCGCAGTGAGAGCTGGACCCCCTGTCTACTCCCTTGAGGTGGTATGGCGATTCCATCCAGTGATCTCACCGATTGGCCCACGTCACGGGCTACCTATGAACCAAGGAGACTATTATGTACAGACCAGACCAAGGCATCCTCAAGCATACGTTGAAGCAGGATAGAAATGTTCTCAACACTTCTACAACAGACCCGAAACTAATCAATGAGGCTTTTTCTTTTCCTCTGATCAGCTTATCTATTGAAGAGGTGGATAAACTTCGCACTCACACGTTGAGTCTTCCTGAAGAAGACGCTGTTATTTACGAGCCTGTATTTGATGAGGCTGTTATACACTTCAATCATATAGCTGCATTCGATGGAATGGCGCTGCATGCTAAAGAGGTGGTGAAATCGCAAACGTGGGCCGCTTTTTACAATGTTGATAGCCCAATTATGTCAAAGCTGCACGGTTACCCGACGAGAGAAAATTTACACAAATGGTTCGCAGTGAACCCCTATACAGGTGTAAAAATAAGACCGGAGTCGGTGAGGTTTGTGTTCCTTATTGTGAAATATGACAAAGAACCTCCGATATATATATGGCACGGGTGGTGCGGAATCGAGATGAGTGGGAAAGAAATATGTCTGATCGCAACTGATGGGACAGAGGAATACTGGAAAAACGAAAAAGGATCATCGATAGATGGGGGGCTGAAAGAGCATGCGGCAATGGCTACTCAGTTATTGCTCGATGTCTTTTTGTATTCTAAATACGGCGAGCGACATGCCGTTGCGAAAACCTCAGCCAAGCCAAAGCCCAAGGTCAAGACGCAACTAAACTCAAAGAGGCCGTGGACCACAGCAACAGGCCCACACATACTGTTTTTAGACAGGCTACCGACCAACCAGCCAAACGCTGAGACTGGCACAGGCGCACCAAAGAAGCCACACAGACGGCGTGGTCACTGGAGAATCCTGCAAGACCCACGCTACAGGCATCATCCACAGTATGGGAAGAGAATTTATGTCAAGCCCAGTTTTATCGGTCCACAACAGACAGAATATGAAGGCAACATATACAAGCTGATAAAACCTCTGGACGAAATTTTGTGAAAAGCATAGGTTTTTCAGTTTTTCCGGGTGTCTCTATTACTGGTGACATGTCAGCAATAAGTATAAGTGGGTAATTTTTTTTACTTTTTGGGTAACATTTATTACTTCTCGGAACATTCATTACTTTTGGCGCAGCATTATTTTTTGGAAACACAATGAGAGAAGTAGAAATAACAATTAAGTTGGTAGGCACAGAGGAAGACGCAGCAGAACTTGTTGAGGCTGTGATGTCTATCGCAGATAAGTTAAAAAAAGATGGAGAGGAGAGCGAAGATGACGATTAGCAGAGACGACCTGAATAAAGACGTTGAGGCTTATTTGAAGAAAGGCGGCAAAATAAATCAAGTACAAGCAGGACAAATTACTAGAAAATGTAAGGATGTAAAAGCTACAGACAGAGATATACGCAACATAGCCAGAATTGTATTTACAAGAAAATCATTTTCTGGCGATAGGATTAGGTGCGCTGAAAACAAGAACCGCATCATACGTTGAGGAGAGCGAAGATGAGTCATGAGCATTACAAGTCTACTGTTGACATGTTACAGAGTAGACTGGACGCAAGACGCAAGCGATTTTTGAAGTGGCTGAGCGAGAACCCAGATGTATGGATTGAGTTCGTAAACCTTTCGCTGATGGCAATCAGAAGCGGAAGAAAGCACTACTCAGCATGGCTAATTGCTGCTCGTATCCGGTGTGATAGAGAAATAATGTCCAGTGACGGAGACTATAAGATAAGTAATGAGAGGATAGGCTGGCTGGCACGATATTTTCACCACAAGTATCCAGATCACAAAGGCTTTTACAAGACACGTCCATTAAAGGAAGAAAAGCAGATAGAAGAATTGCTTGCAAGGCCAAACAATGTGGTACAATTACATCGTTAGTTTGTTATTGGCAAGCGACTAGCAAGCCCAGCGCTCTCCTTGTGCGTATAGGCGTTTTGGCGGTAACGTGGGCGAAACCGCTTCTACTCTGTCCTTCCCACTACCTCGTTATACCTCTTATTGAACCTGTTGATCAGCATCATCTTGCTGTCTTCCAGCCTTTTCTGCGCCTCTTCAAGCTCAATCGTTCTCTCAACGGAAGGTGACGTGAGTATAAGCTGAGCTATTTGTCCCAGCTTCTTGTTTATGTTTCTGATACGCTTATCAGTGTTATCCAGCATGCGTTTCATGAGTAGTTTCGGGCGGTTCTCTTGGATGTATGCGCCTTTTTCTGCGCCTTCCAAGAAGTCAACTTGCGCCCCAGTCAGAATGATCTCGTCACGCCTGTCGTAGTATCTACCCTTTTTGGTAAAGTCAGACACGCTGGCATTGAACCTTCTGATAATCGGGATGTCGTTAAACTCAAGATCGCCCTCTACATAGTCTCCTTGGAGATAATCTCTGGCAGCGCCTGCTGTCTTAGCAGTACGCTCCACAAACTGGCCTGTACCGCCAATGAATGATCCAAACAGGTGATGTAGCGCATCTGGGCTGACCCAACTTAGATCGATCAAATCTCCACCCTTGGTGTCCGTTCCCTTAGTCATACGGTTCAAGAACTTGGTCGTGTTTACCCAAAAATCTGGTGTGCTACTCATTGACAAGCTAGACAGAGGCAACTGCGGCCCGAAATCGTAGTTATCCTGATACACCGGACTGCCAAAGAAGTCTTCGTTTAGCAGGATTTCCATAACGGGCTTGCCGATTTGCGGGGTAATTCCCTTTGCTACGAAGTTGACTGGATTAGACGCTTCGCCAAAACCTATCGGGGAGAAAGACCCAAGCACTGCGCCTGTCAATCTACCAGCAGCTTGCTCTGGACTAATCAGCCCCATAGCTACTTCTGACATGTACATACCAAGGACATGCAGCACGTTGTAGCCATACGGGAGCGGTATCTTGTACGCCTGATCTGCGGGTCCGTCATAAAACGGATTCACGTTCTTCATGATGATCAGGTTTCGCTCTTTGTCGAAAGAAGACAGATTAGAGTACTCACTGTTACCGTCATCATCTTCTTCGGATATCAGCTCGTTCAGGTACGCAGACAAAGCGCCAAATCCAACCATCGAGGCAAGTAACCTTTGCTTTGCGGGAGAAGACATACCACGCAGCGCATTAGCTGTACCTTGGACGCTGGCGTTGAAGAACAAGTAAAGTCCGTTCAGCAACTCGCCAGAGTTGCCCTTCCTGTTGAAGTTAACGGTCAGGTTCTTGGCCAAAGTCGCTGCTTGAGCTACAGCCTCTTTTCTGGGTACGCCGTTTTCTATGAACAAATCTCTAGCTTTCTTGAACGTCGCAAATCTAACTCCGTTCTCAACTGCGCCGTTTACGTCCGACACAAAGCCAGCGATTGCGTCTTTGCCAGCTTTGACATTACCTTTGAACGTACCCTGCGCCATAGCGATCAGATCGTCTATGTCTCTTGAGCTTTCCTCTGGGGTCTTTACGTGAAACCACTCCGTCTTCGCACCTGATTCAAGATATTCTTTCCAATCTATCTCTAACTGCTTGTCTAGTTTTTTGCCCCGTAGACCTCGGTAGACCTGTTTGATACTGGCTGGTGTGTCAGCAACAACAGCTCTCTTCAGCCCTTTTGTGTTCAGCGCCTTACCGTCAGGAAGATTCTGCTCAGCTACCAGATTTGAGATAGCCGTCTCGATGTCACGAAAGAAGTTTGGAACGATGAAGTCAGGGTTGTAAGAAGTCAGTACTCCTGACAAGTACCGATTAACGCCTCGCATAATCCCAAGAACTTTTCCTGTCTGGGCAGCGTCAAGACTCATCATTGCTTCGCGAAGGCGATCGTCTTTGAATTCTATGTAGAATTGCTTTCCGTTTTCCTTTACGCCAAACAGCTCTTTGGATGGTACTGAAGAAAATTTAGGCTCTGTATATATCTTCCAGTAAGAGTCGTTAGGAAACTCCCTGACAATATTAAGCATCCGCTGACCGACCACGTCGTTTATGGTTCCCCGACGTATGGCGTTCTGCCGTTGCGTAATGATCTGGCCAAGTGGAGGCAATGATTCAGATGTTCGACCCTTTGCCCTTTCTGTTTCTATGCCAGCGATACTGAGATTGTTGGCCCCTCTGGATAATCTCGCATGCTCTTCGATAGCAATGTCTTCGTCTGGAGATCGGCCACGTAACGGGGCGTAATATTTATAATGTGTGTTAAGGTTGTCAAAAGACTCCTGACTGATCAGGCCAGAATCTTTCAGCTCCTTCAGTGTGCCTCTGGTGATGCTATCGAAGTCAGACGCCAGATCATTCAAGATCGCAGCTCTTCTGTTGCCGCCTGTCCACGACTGGGTCTCGTTATTCCAATCAAGACCGTATTTGCTTTTCATCTCAGACTTAACGTAGTTATCGAGCAGTCTTTTGCCGTTGAGTGCGCCAGCACCGCCATCAACTAAATCCGGTCTTGGCTTTGTGCTTGCCGCATTCAGCTTGCGGATGTTTGCGTTTCTTTCGATGGCATGCCTGAGTACGAGGAACTCCTCAAACTCTTTTCTGGGTATATTCCTAGCTACTAACTTGTTAGCTAGAGGCTTTACCTCGTCTTCTTGGAATCGGTTGAACTTGTTGCCAATGATCCCGTGCATTGACTCTTCGCCCAAATACGGATTCTCGGTGTCTTTGAGCGGTGTAAGTCCTCTTGCTTTCTGGATTGCTTTAACTTGGTTGGTGGCGTTTTTAAGATCGATGTACTTGTCTTGCACCTGATAGACAAAACCATCAGTGGTTGCGCCACTGGGAGCCTCGAACGGGAGCGCGTTTTCCACAGTGCCTTGGCCTCTGGACGCTCTTTTTGAAGATATGTCTGCTACGCGATTGTAAGCAGTGGACTCCACGATATCAGATACCGGAGTCCTAGACGCCATTCGTTTGGTTTTGCGTATCTCTTCAGATGCTGCACGATCTGCTTGCAGCTCGTCCTCCGGGTCCACTGCTACTTTTGACTTGTCAGCAGCAAGACCAGAGAGCGGTTCTAATCCGGCGATATCCCTTCTTCGGCCAAGATTCTCTTGAGCGCCTTCAAGTTCAACTTCCCTTCCTGCTCGTCCCACTCGACTTGCCCTTCGTCTATCGTTGTCATCGGGTGATCTGCCAGTAGGTCTTGCTCTACTTCCAGCGATTCTCTTAATTTCTGTTGCATAGTCTGTAGGCTCCGACTTCTTATCTGTGATTCCGTGATTGCTGTATATCTTCTTCTCAGCATACCACAGCAACGCTTGCAGTGTGGCAGCGTCCATGTCCACACCTTGTTTCCGCAGCTTATCTACGGCTTCGTTGGTGACTTCCCTAATCCAGCTCCGCTCTCCCCCGCTCGTAGGTTCTACCTTTACGTCATCCACTGCCTTCACTAAATTATTAGCCGCCTTGTTTACTGGCGTTTTGTCTTGGAAGCGTGTTTTCGCGTAGGCTCTGACCCTTTCTCTAGCAAACCGCATCAGCTCTTGGTCATCTCGTGCAAGCCTGTCTTTGCGGTATCCTTTCAGTCGAGGCAGTTTTTTTATTTCTGCACGTAGCTTCTTGGCTCGCGCTGGAAACGCTTTATCAAAATCAGGAACATTCGTTCCTGTGTATCTGCCCCATGACTTCATAAACCAACGGTCAACGGTTAAAGGCTCGTAGTTACCGTTTAAGTTTTGATAAAAAATACCGATCTTGGGACCAAGAACTGCGGAATAAGGCAGCACTGTGTCTACGTTTTCGCCAGATATTTTTTTGCCCGTTACCTCTTCGATTTTCTTCGCCGTACCTTCTCTGTTGAAAAGCTCAAATATCTCTTGTCTTGAGCCAGCGCCTTTGACCAAGTTATCAAAAAGCTCAAATGCCTTTTTCATTAGAGCAGCTTTATCGCCAAATCCCCTCTTCGGTATTTTTCCTGTTTCGATATACTCATCAAAAATAGACAAAGCATTTTCTGTATTTTTAGATACAGATTGGCCGTTTGATGTAATCGCCAGTGCCAACCTGAAGACATCTAAATTCTCAGGGTTCTGAGATTCAACAGGATACATCTGCTCAAACGTATCCATCATGTCTTCGAGAGTCTTTTTGTACCAACCGACAGCATTGCCCTCTGACTCTAGCTCAGACAACGCTTCATCAACCATGACATTGGAGATGATCTCTTTGTTTTCAGGGGTAGTGTCAGCAAGGTTTCTACCGAAAATGTTCTGAACTCTAGCGTCCAACAGTTCGGCAAATGGTCGTGTGATTAGTCTGGCTGTGCTGTCATCATATCTGCCACCAGATTGCAGAATTTCTCTGCCAGAAAGTGCTTCCTCTTGAGGTGTCAGGGGTATGCTGGCACGGGATGCAAGCAGTCTTGGATTGAGTTCTTGACCCTCTCTGAACTCAGCATTGATTGAACGGGCTTGCTCTGGCGCAAAAAGAACAACCACGTCAGCGGGAACAAAAGCCCTCCGACGCGCCTCGCCTGTTTGTTGGACCGGACCGTTGTCTACGATATTTTCAAATATGATTGAATCAATATTACGTTTTGTAAGAAAACCACTGCCAAAACTGCGAGAGTTTTGTACAGCAAGCAGAAGCTCGTCCGTAGAAAATTTATCAGATTCTAATCTCGGAGTCCCAAAAAGCCCCTTAGAATCTTCTACACCTAAAATGAGGGCATTCTGGTTTTCATCTCTTGCTAACTCCAAAGCAAACTCTTCCACGGTCATGATCTCTTGACCACGACCGTCTGCCGCAGGCACAGTCACTCGCCCTCTGGTAGGTATATCTTGCCAAAACTGTCCTCGCGCATCGATAGTGACGGGTCTTTCAGTTTTCGCTAAAACCGGATAAAGCATTTGCCCTGCGTCGCTATTAGGGTCTTTTGGGCCATACGTTGCTGCGGAATCTGGGTTTGTTGTGAGAAACACGCCTTCTCTCATGGCCTGACCCTTCTTTGGGTTGAGAGCCAACACGTTTGCTGTAGTGCCATGATAAAGCACCCTGTCAGTGTCAAAGCCTTGCTCTCTGGCTCTTTGCATCCTTTCAGGGGTCAAGCCAGCGCGACCTAACAAAGCTCTTCTGGCGATTTCTTCACTGCCTGAGAGTCTTCCGATTCCCTCCGGTCCAAATGACATGTCCATCGCAACTTCTTGCTCTTGCAGGCTGGGGACTCTAGACGCCCTCCTTTCTGATGACGAGTCAAGAATAGCTCTGGCCTCTGCAATGCCTATCGCCGCAGCCTCTTTACGAGCTTCCTGATCTGCTTGTCTTCTCGCCTCAGCAGCTACCTCTTCGCTGGTCATGCCTCCTACAAGAGGCATCACAGACTGTGCTTGTGCGTTGGACTTAACACGAGCAGCCATTGCTGGCGTCAAAGGCATGATAGTTGATGCCACTTGAGCTGCATCACCTCTGGGCCTGCTGCCTAGAACACCGCCTTCCACATCAGATATCACTTGATTGAAGCTGGCAAAGCCTGTTCCCGTAAGGCTGTTGCCAACTTTGCGCAGAAACTCAATCATTCGCTGGATCAGAGACAGCGGTTGTCCTGCTATTCCTGACCTGCCAGCAAGAGTCTCGCGCATGAGTTCCGCCACAGCTTCTTCCATCTGCACTTCAGGGCTGTCCTTACCGTAGGCATCAGGGTCTTGTGCTGCTTGCAAATATGTTACGCCTTGAGAGTTAGTCCTTCTTCTCGCAGCGTTTTCTAGAACTCTCCACTCAGAGTCTTTCCACAGATTCATGGCCTTTACAGCGTGGACCATTTCATGGTCAACCAAGCCCGCGAACTGAGCTTGTGCCTGCGGCAGTTCCATTTGATCGAAGCCTTGTATCCTGTCAGCACCAAGCATGATTGTTCTGGTGTCAGGATCGAAGATCGCTCTTACGCCTTGCGGGTCTCGCATGGTTCGCAAGGCTTCAGGGTTGAGGCGAGCAGAAAGCTCAATACCGATATCGTCAAGACCTCTACCTTTCAGAGTACCTCGTAATTTGGGAGCGATCTCGGCGAGCTTTTCTTCAACGTCTGGGGATATTGTTGCGGGGGGTGCAGGCTCTACCTCTTCGGTAACAAGTTGTTCCGGGGTCTCGGTAGTTACTGCAACTTCTGACAAGTCAGCAGTAGTGGGCAGCTCTCCAATTGGCTGCTCTGCTGTTTGATCTGGACTGACACTTGTTCTTCCTCTGGAGCGCGGAAGAACAAGCTCGAAGATTCCCTGCAAGAGGCCACCAACGCCAGCTCCAAGACCAAATGCCTCGCCTGTGTTAGTGAACGTGCCTGTTTCAGGATCGTATACGTTTTGGGCTATGAGGTTTTGTGCGACCTCTGAAGACGCTTCTTGCAGTCCCTCTGCGCCAGCGGCAACCGCCACTCTCGCAAGACTTTGCACTATCTCGTTAGCAGCCCCATCACCTATGGCTTTCTTCAGCGCAAGGAAGTTTCGGCCCAAGCCAAAGGGTACGACGCCTTCAATCAGGCCCGGAGCAATACCCAACTGCCCAGCCTTGTCTATCTCCTCTTCGGTTGCACCAGCTTGATCTGCTCTTCGTACAGCTTCACCGGATTGGGCGGCAACACCTAACCCAAGGGCAAAAGGCAATCCCAGCTTGCCCATTATGGCAGTAGGCAAAAAAGCAGCAGCGCTTCCAAACCCCTCAGACAGTCGCCGTACAACAGTGTCCTCGTATCCTTGATCTGGCAGAAAAGGCTCTCGTACATCCTCTGCAAACTTTGCGATTGCGCTCCTTGCCTGTTGCTCTTGATCCTCTGGGAGAAGGTTAGATATACCAGTGGCAGCGAGTTCTGCCGTGGTGATAACTCCGCTCGCTAAACCTTTTGGTATTTCCTCAATATACCCAGATAGAGTCCTGTCTACTTCAGGCAGTGCAAGCGGTAAATCAGGTGGTGCGGCGAGGCTGTCTTGAGAGGGAAATTCACGGCGCAGGATTGCTTCGATTTCCTCTGCTGACATGTCAGAGGGAAACTCTACGTTTTCAACAGTACCATCTAAGGTTTGTACTTCAACTATTTGCACCATTGTTATTGGACGTATCTAAGAGTTCCGTCTTGAGTTCTGACAAATGTAGAACCCGCACTACTTGGAATCATGCTGTCGCCATACATGAGTGACAGCTCGTCATAGATTTGCTTCGCAGCAGCCGCTCTCGCTGCTGCCGCATCTTCCACTGTCTTAAAGTCTGTAAATACGCCGTCTTCAAAAACAGTGTCAACCATCCTTGTAGCTGCGCTCATAAGCTGAGCTTGAGAACGTCTGTCGAGTCCCTCTTCACGCCTAAACTGAGCGGCTACAC
Source organism: Pusillimonas sp. (assembly GCA_002694155.1). Classification (GTDB taxonomy): domain Bacteria; phylum Pseudomonadota; class Gammaproteobacteria; order Burkholderiales; family Burkholderiaceae_B; genus Neopusillimonas. The sequence goes on from NZLH01000301.1 coordinate 15,107, forward strand.
TCTGATAAGTGGCATCGGCTCTTGCCAAGTCTGTAATCGCGTCAATTTGCGCTTTTAGATTCTCTGTCGGCGCTACAGCTTGTGCTGCTCTTAACGGAGCAACAGCAGTTTCACTTGCAGCCATGATTCGTCCAGCCTGATCTCCAGCTCTTTCCAGACCTTTGCCCATATCACCCTCAGCAATGCCCTGTGCAAGTCCCATAACGCCAGCATACAAGGCTCTATTCTTGGCATCCTGTTGCGTCTGGGTAATCAAGTCTTGTATGTTGGTTAAAACGTCTCCCTGACTTGTTTTGAGGTCTTCTATGGCTGAGTATGCTTGGTCCATTAACGGGCTTTGACTCCCTTGGTCCCCGCCTAATAAAGCAAAATCAAGGACGTTATCAACGACTCTTTCTAGACGCTGTGATCCGTCAGTGCCAGAGCCGTCAGCCAAGTTTTGACCTGTAGACGCGGTCGTATCAGTCCCTTTTGCTCTCAAGTTGTCCTTCTGTTGAGCTGGGGTTTCTTGGCCTTCACGATAATCGGTCAGCCCTATAAAATCAGAAGCTCTGTCCAATATAGAAGGGCCACCATCTGGCCCTTCCTCAGTTAAGAATGTTCCAACAGGCTCTA
>NZLH01000302.1 GCA_002694155.1 Pusillimonas sp.
AATAAGGATAAGCGCCGGATATAGGGCAATTTTTGGAATGGGTGCCAACAAACGCACCAGGGAATCCAGTAAGACTGCACTAAAACGGGATAACTGCGCCGCCAACCCCAAGACAACGCCCAGAAACACCGCAACGATTAGACCAACCGCCAAACGATATAAAGTAATGGAAAAATTTTCCCAGAATGCTGGGGCACTGGCCTGTTCTACCAGCCGAAATGCAATAGAAGATGGCGCCGGAAGAAGCTGAGGCTCGATAAATCCAGCACGGCAAACGACCTCCCAGATAACCAACACAAAAAGAGGGGAAAGACATAAACGCCCCCAGCCAATCATGGTTTGCGTCATGCGTCTCCCCTATTCGAGTCAGCCCATCGCGTTAAATAGCGGCGTACGCGTTCAAACACTGCGTCAAGCACAAACCCTAATACAGCCAATACCAAAATAGCTGCATAAACCGTTGCGTACTGTGCCATATCCATAGAGGTAAACAGTAAGTTCCCCACGCCTTCCTGACGTGCGATCATTTCGGAAGACACCATCACAATCAGTGCCATCACCACCCCCACCCGACAGCCGATCATAATTTCAGGTAGCGCGGCAGGCAAAACAACTTTAAACAATCGGGCAACCGGCCCCATTCCCATCGATTGCGCAACCCAAACCAGTTTTTGCTCTACGCGGCACGCACCCTGGTAGCTGTGGTACAGCACGGGCAAACTTACACCCATAGCAATCACAAAAATCTTTGAAAAACTGCCTAAGCCAAACCACAGCATTAGAATGGGCATAAGTGCAGCCTTGGGCATGGGGTAGGCTAACGAAACTAACGGGTAAAAAACCTGATACATCATTCGGCTGCGCCCCATTGCCAGGCCAAGCGGAATAGCGAATAGCAAGGCCCACACATAACCGGCAAACATACGGCCCAACGACTGCAAAATAGCCCATAGCGCAACCGGGTCGGTTACCAGAAACCGCAATTCCTTAATGGCTGCTATGGGGCCGGGAAACGAGGTAAACCCTAATACTCGCGAGGCAAGCGACCAAAGCACGCCAAGAAGAAGAACTGCCAACACCACACCTATGGCAGGATGCTCGTACCAATTGGCGTACCGGCCACTACCCCGCTTCACGCTTGCTCCTTTTCTGTAAGCAGGTTCTCAAGGTGAACAACATAGTTTTGATAGTTCCGATTAAGAAGTAGCTCGGCACGCACCCGCGGCCTTGGCAGATCAATGTCAATTACTTCACGCACAGAACCCGGACTACCTGTTAGTACCACCACGCGGTCGGATAAATACACTGCTTCATCAACGGCATGGGTTACAAACAGAACCGTATTACGCAGCTGCTCCCAAAGCGCCAGCAACTCGGCCTGCAAAACCAGACGGGTATGCGCATCTAACGCCCCAAAGGGTTCATCCATTAAAAGAATGGATGGTTCGTAGGCCAGGGTCCGGGCAATTGCCGCCCGCTGACGCATGCCGCCCGACAACTCTCTAGGATAGAACCCGGCATACTTCTCAAGTTTCACCTTCTGCAGCCACGACAAAGCCCGCGCCTGCGCCTGCGCTTTTGGCACACCCTGCTCACGTAAGCCATAAGCCACATTACCCAACACCGTTTTCCAGGGAAACAAGGCGTACTCCTGAAAAACCGGCCCGCGATCGGGACCCGGCTGGGTAATAAGCTTGCCATTCACCTTCACGGCACCCTGCGTAGGTTGCTCGAAACCGCCCACTATGTATAGCAAAGTGCTTTTGCCACAACCGCTGGGCCCAAGAATTGAAACAAACTGCCCTTCAGGTATGTCCAGATCAATGTCTACCAAGGCAGGATGCGCTGTTCCCCGGGCGGTGTTAAATGTTTTATTCAGGTGTTCAATGCTGATCATTTTCTTTGCCGGTAGAGGAAGGTGTGCTTTGATCTAAACCAAAATGTCTTAACATGCCCAAAGTACGTGCCAATACATCCCGTCGATATGCGTTCAGGTCAACACCTTCATAAGACAAAAAACCGCTTGCCGAGCGTAAACCTATTTTGCCCTCATGCATGTAGCGTTCAATAATGTCGGGGGCAGCGTATCGAGATGAGTCCAGGTTATTGGAAAGATAACGACTGGCGTGATAAAGAATGTCATTCCCACCATAATCAATGAATTCCAGCACGCCAATGCTGGCAAAGCGAAAGCCCAAGCCATAGCGCGTTGCCCGGTCAATTTCCTCAACCGTCGCCACCCCTTCTTCAACCATGCGCGCGGCCTCATTCATAATTAGGGTTTGCAAACGCGGCACAATAAAACCAGGTGAACACCCGCACTGCACAGGCACTTTCCCAATACTTTCAAGGCTTTCTTTCAACGCCGCCAGGGCGTCTTCGCTGGTATTTTCATGAGCGCTGATTTCCACCAATGGAATGACATAGGCAGGGTTCAACCAATGCGCATTCATAAAACGTTGCGGGTGGGTAACCATACCGGCCAGCTCGGAGGCAAGCATGGTAGAAGTGGTGGATGCGATGATGGCACTTGACGGAGTATGTTCGCAAATGCGTTTTAAAGCATCGCGCTTGGCCTCTAATGTTTCAGGTACGCCTTCATAAATGATGCCGGCATTTTTCAGAACCTGGCTGGCGTGCGCCATGTCGACAACGCTTATGCGCTCTCTAATGGGCGCGACCTGATCGGCACTGAACAAGTCAAGTTCTGCCAATTGCTGTAACGCCGTGTTCAACTCTTGGTTAATATCGTCGTGCAAAGCCTGAAACTGCTTTGCATCACGCGGTTTAAAGTCTACAACCGTGACGCTTTGCCCGCGAATTGCATAGGCCAGCGCAATCCCGCGGCCCATGCGCCCAGCCCCAATAGCAATAATAGATGATGTCTTCATCAGGGGGCTCCAGTAAAGAGCAGTTCGCGCAAATCATCTTTGCTCTTGCCTGCCAAACCCAGCGTTACCAACGCTCGGGGGCCTTTGCGCAGGTCTTCCCCTACAATCCCGCCAGCAATTGCCAACAACCCTTTACTAATCGGCGCATCTACGTTGGCCCAATCGGCAACTGAAGCCTGGAACGACAAACCCAGCATGGTGTCTTCCGTCATGTACCTATGATGATGCAAGTCAATATGCTCGCGCCAGTCGCCACTTTTCACAAGTTTCTTGTGTACATCGCCATACATCCATTTGTCGGTATGGTAGTGGTCGGCCAGCGGAAAATGGGGTGCGCTGTAGCCCAGTGCCTCACGGATCGCAATGCGTTCCAGGTCTAGCTTGTCGGTTACCGAGCGAACGGCAGGCTGGGTGCCCTCGTTGTGAATGTCCCAGGCCTCGAAATGCTGCAACGGCGCAGCATTCATAATAATAAGTGGCGGGTGAATAATAGGGCCGGCATTCATCAACGCGCCAGACATTGCGTCTTCGCACGGCTCGATAACCGGGAAGGCCTGGCGAATAATATTTAAACCATGTTCGGTTCGCGAGGCCGGATAAACACCAGTGGGCAAACGTGTTGCCCTAGTCGTAATAGCCACCGTATTCGGCCCATGCTTGCGAACCAACCAAGGTAGCGTACCCGTTTCCGCCCAGGTAACCTCAGCTTTGTTCCCCGCAGCTTTAACTGCTTCGGCCATTAGGAAACTGCCAAACGTACCCGGTGGCAAATACACAACCTGGCCGTCGGTTAAATGCGGTGCCATGGCACGCGCGATATCCAGCTGGGCTACTGCCGGTGTTGGAATGACGATAAGTTGCGCACCTTTCAGCGCCTGGGAAATTTCTGGGCACACGTGCGCAATAGGAATATCGCGCTGGCCTTCGTCGTCTTTAATCGTAATGCAACCACTATCAATTACAGGTTGCAATGCTGCTGTATCGCGACGCCAAAAACTTACCTCGTGGCCTGCTTCGCTAAGATCTGCCGCAGCGGCGTAACAACCGTGCCCGCCACCTAAAACTGCAATTTTCATCCCAACTCCCTATTAGCAAAATATATGCATATGCATACAGTTAGCTAACATTAAGGGATTTGGAACTGACCCAACAATAAGGGTTAGTGCGGATTTTGACAAAAAAAGGGCTGGGGATTTCCCCAGGCCCGTAAAACGGCCCTTAATACATTGATGCAACCACAACAACAATAATGCCCAAAACCATATTCACGGTAACCCATTTACGCACGTGGGCGAGCGCTGTTGCGGCAGATGGCCAGTCGGCTGTGGAAACGGCTTTAACCATTGGCGGATAAAGCCTGAAACGAATAACAAAAAAGATAATTACCATGACAACACCTAACGTTGCCATAACTGTCCAGCCCAAAGGCATGCTGAAATCGATGCCGGCCTGGACCATAGTTTTAGCGGCCCGACCAATCATCCACAGGCCCGTTACCAGAACAATAACCGAAGCCCAAATGACATGAGCAAAAAACCGCTTCAGCACAGCGCACATAAGCGCCAGCCGGGTGGGAGGGTCGAACTCGACTAGTGACGGACGTAGATAGAAATGCGCGAACACCATACCACCAACCCACAAAACCACTGCCAATATATGGAGCGTTTTTAACAAAGCGTCTAAAACCATGTACCCACCTCTTTATGTTGTTAGGGTATAGCGTACCAAAAGAAAAACCCGCAAGGGCAATTGCCTTTGCGGGTTTTTGAAAACTGAATGCCAGAAAGTTCTGGCGGAGATGGAGGGATTCGAACCCTCGATACGGGTATAAGCCGTATGCTCCCTTAGCAGGGGAGTACCTTCAACCACTCGGCCACATCTCCAGTTAAGCTCAATATTCTAGCATAAGAATACGCACTTAATTCACACTGTAGAGGTGAAACTTCTTAAGTTTCGTCAGTTTCATCCACCACAGGAATGTCGCCGTCTTGGTCAAGACCAAAAGCCTTATGCAAGGCGCGAACAGCCAACTCCATGTACTTATCGCTAATTACCACCGACGTTTTAATTTCGCTGGTGCTAATCATTTGAATGTTGATACCTTCTTCGCTTAGCGTACGGAACATAAGGCTGGCAATGCCAACGTGGCTGCGCATGCCAATACCAACAACCGACACTTTGCAAACCTTTTCGTCGGCCTGAACTTCTCGTGCACCAACGGCGGGCGCTACCTGATTCTTCAAGACCTCTAGCGCACGCGGAAAGTCGTTACGATTAACAGTGAACGAGAAATCGGTTGTGCCATCGACCGACTGGTTCTGCAAAATAACGTCAACGTTAATGTTGGCCGCGGCAATAGGACCAAGAATTGAGTAGGCAACGCCCGGTTTATCCGGAACTGCCAACAGAGTCAATTTGGCTTCATCACGGCTGAAGGCAATGCCCGAAACAACGGCTGCTTCCATTTTCTGGTCATCCTCGAAAGTAATTAGAGTGCCTGAATTCATTTCCTCTTCAAGCGGCATCAGGGGGTCGGTAAGCGACGACAGCACACGCACGGGAATACGATACTTACCGGCAAACTCGACAGAGCGAATTTGCAACACCTTGGAACCCAGCGACGCCATTTCCAGCATTTCTTCGAAAGAAATAACGTTCAAACGGCGTGCTTGAGGCACAACACGTGGGTCGGTTGTGTAAACACCATCGACATCAGTGTAAATAAGGCATTCTTCGGCGCCTATAGCAGCGGCAATGGCCACCGCAGAAGTGTCGGAACCACCACGACCCAACGTCGTAATGTGGCCTTCGTCGTTAATACCCTGGAAACCGGTTACCACGACAACACGGCCCTCGGCCAAATCGGCTTTAATACGCGCGTCGTCGATAGACGTGATACGTGCCTTGGTATAAGCCGAATCGGTTTTAACAGGTACCTGCCAGCCTGTATAACTGCGCGCAGGGACATCTTGCGCCATTAAGGCCATAGCAAGCAGTGCACTGCTTGCCTGCTCGCCCGTTGCGGCCAGCATGTCTTGTTCGCGTTCGTTGGGTTGAGGGGAGATTTCTTTGGCAAGGCCCAGCAAACGGTTGGTTTCACCCGACATTGCCGAAGGCACTACAACCACTTGATGGCCTGCTGCGTGCCACTTGGCAACGCGCTTGGCCACATTTTGGATGCGCTCGACCGAGCCCATCGAAGTACCACCATATTTATGAACTATCAGGGACATCTTTTCCTCTGAATTGAGTGTGTGTTGTCGTTATCGCCCGACAAATAAAACCATCAATTGTAACATCAGCGCACTATTTTGCCGACCCCCAGCAGGTTCACCCGCCCTTTTTCACAGCTGATAATATGGTTCGCATGGTGCAGACGCA
>NZLH01000303.1 GCA_002694155.1 Pusillimonas sp.
CCCGGCCACTGACCTTTCTGCGCCGGGCTTCGAAATGGCATCGACACTTGAATCACGACGATGGGAACCGGCTTTGGGAGGTGGCGGTCCTGTGCCACCTACGCGACGCATTCCGTGCCGGCGACATCTGGCTCGCACATTCCCGCCGGTATGGTGATCTCAAGGACGCGCTGGTTCCGACGGAAGTTGCCAGGGCCACGCCAAAACTGGCCATGCCGTTTGAACCGGAGCTCTGGCTCGCGGATCGAAAATCTCGCCTAGCAGATGGCTTGGAACGACTGGCCCGCGCCGCCAGGGCGGGTGCCATTCCGGGAGGTTCTATCGAAGATGGCGTGCTCAAGATCGACCGTCTGACGGCCGCTGTCCCCGAAGAGGCCGATGCCATGGTGCTCGATCTCTACAACCGCCTGCCAGAGATCAGGATCACAGACCTCCTGCTCGAAGTGGATGACGAGATCGGCTTTACCGAGGCCTTCACCCATCTGCGCACCGGCGTTCCATGCAAAGACAGGGTCGGCATGTTGAACGTGCTGCTGGCTGAGGGGCTGAACCTTGGCCTCAGCAAAATGGCTGGGGCCACGAACACCCATGATTATTTCCAGCTCTCGCGCTTGTCGCGCTGGCATGTGGAAAGCGAGGCGATGGCACGCGCCTTGGCCATGGTGATCGAAGGTCAATCTGCCTTGCCGATGGCCCGGTTTTGGGGCGCAGGGCAGACCGCTTCGAGCGACGGGCAATTCTTCCCGACCACGCGCCAGGGCGAGGCGATGAACCTGATCAACGCCAAATACGGCCATGAACCCGGTCTGAAAGCCTATACCCATGTCTCTGACCAGTTCGGCCCTTTCGCCACCCAGACCATCCCGGCCACGGTGAACGAGGCCCCTTACATCCTGGACGGCCTGTTGATGACAGACGCAGGTCAGAAAATCCGCGAACAGTATGCCGACACGGTCGGCTTTACCGACCACGTCTTCGCCGTCACTGCCCTTCTGGGCTTTCAGTTCATCCCCCGCATCCGGGATCTGCCATCCAAGCGCCTCTACCTCTTCAATCCGGCATCCTGCCCGAAAGAATTGAAGGGGTTGATCGGCGGCAAGGTCAGGGAACCTGTCATCAGCTCGAACTGGCCCGACATCCTACGCGCAGCGGCCACCATGGTGGCGGGCGCGATGCCGCCAAGCCAACTCTTGCGAAAATTCGCTGCATATCCCCGACAGCATGAACTTGCGGTCGCATTGCGCGAAATCGGCCGGATCGAACGGACGCTGTTCATCATCGATTGGCTGCTGGATGCCGACATGCAACGCCGTGCCCAAATCGGCCTGAATAAGGGCGAAGCGCATCATGCGCTGAAAAACGCCCTGCGCATAGGGCGCCAAGGTGAAATCCGTGATCGAACAGCCCAAGGCCAGCACTTCCGAATGGCCGGGCTGAACCTCCTCGCCGCCATCATCATTTACTGGAACACCAGACATCTCGGTCACGCTGTCGATAGTCGCCGCAGTGATGGTTTGGACTGCTCAGCAAACCTTCTGGCGCATATTTCACCCCTCGGGTGGGCGCACATCCTTCTCACCGGTGAATACAGGTGGCCCAAAAGATGACCAAACGGCCTTAGCGTAGGATTCTGCACTCTCCGGCATCAGACCCCCACTACTGGCCGGCATGATGGGGCTGGAGGCGACAGACGCGAATGGTGGTGGACCAGCGAGCATCAATGTCCGGGTGATCGATGGCGACACGATCGTACTCGATGGTGAAAGGATCCGGATCGTAGGCATGGACGCCTGCGAGCTGGGTCAGACGATGATCTTGGACGGCCGCCAATGGGATTGTGGCGAAGCCGGCCGGATCCGCATGGTCCAACTGATTGGATCGAGTGCGGTCCGGTGTGATTGCGAACGCCGCGACGTGTATGGCCGAAGGGTCGCACGATGCTTTGTTGGAGAGCTGGATCTCGGCCGTCAGCTGGTGGCTGAAGGTCTGGCTGTAGTCTACCGGTTTCGCGGAAGGCCGACGGCGCCTGAGCTTGTAGCGGTCGAGGCTGAAGCCCGGCGTGCCGGTGTCGGAATCTGGTCGGCCGACGAAATCATTGATCCAGGAGCGCACCGGCGTGGCGGGAGGAATTGAAGACGTGCTGGGTACGAAGAAGCTCGACTGGAATATCGCGAGCATGCTCCCCTTCGCTGATGAAGGGTTTGATTGCGAGTATTATCTCAAACACGCGGAAGGCCTGATCTGGCAGGGCAAAGGCTTCGAGCACTTCCCCGTCCAGTTCATTAGCGATGAAACGCATGACGTTCTCAGGGCCGGATATTTCGGTGACTACGAATATCAGTGGCGTGTGGATCCGGAAGCCGAAAAAGGCTGGGAAATCCGGGTCTGGGCTTACAATGAAGTCTTTGAGCGGGCGATCTCCCATCCGGAGGAAGCCTATGCTTTTTACACTCGGGTGAAGAGCTGGCTTGATTATGTGGAGGCACGCGCCTGTGCGGTCATCGACACGCCGGATGGAAAGGTGGTGGAAAATACCGGCAATCTGATCATCGCTCAGTTCGTATATCTATATAATTACAGGGGTTATCCGGAAGTCAGCGCCCGCAATTACATCCACAATATGACGTACTCGAAGCTGCGCGAGAGTTGGGAAGAGGTCCGTTTTCTGGCGCCTGACGACGATCTGAAATCGGTGCGGCCGGAAGATCTGCGCGAAGGCCCGTGGATCGTGCCCCCTCGCCCCGATCCCACTTAAAACTGGTAGTGATGCGCGAAGAGTTTGGTCAGCTGGCGTGCGCCAGACGGTCATTGTGCAGTCGCGTGTCGATAAATCGTGCGATCTGATCGACGCCCAACGCGCCATTTCGAGCATTCTCGACCAGAAGTACGGCCTCGGCTTCACTGATGTCCCATCCCTGCCGGTTCACGCGCAAGAAGCTTGCGGCGAGCACTAGAGCGAGTGGCGCCACCAGCTGGGGAGCCAGCGGAGAGGCCAGTACGTCAATCATCAGCAAGGACGCGGCCTTGTGCGGCTGCCCAGGATGGTGAGCGTGCCTGTCGGCAATAGCCTTGAGGGCCTGCATATCGGACCAGCCACAGGTTTGCCCGGTCTGACCTGCGATCTGGAGCATGCTAGCGGTCATGGCCGTTCGAGAGAGAGGCAGCGTGCTCATGTTCCCAGAGCCCTTATGGCGTTGCGAAACTCGGTGCCGGACCGACGGGCCGCTTCAACCTGGGCATTGAAATCGGGATCGGAGGCGGTAAGCAGGAGCTGGCTCTCATTCAGGCGAATGCCTGTCAGCGTATCGCCGGGCCGGATTCCGAGGCTGTCGGCCAGATCGGCCGAGAGTTCGACACTGACGCCGGCGGACGCTTGCGACACTGTGCATTTCTCGATCATCGTCTCTGCTCCAATTGCGTGTACGATTTGTAAGTTGCGGTAAAAACGTGAAGAATGACTAACCGGGCCGCTGGTCCTTAGTCAGCAGGGCGTGGATTTTCGGTCCGAGATCGAGAACGCCGCGATTTTTGGCCTGACGCGTAAGCCAGACGCAATATCCGGCCGGTGATTCCACAATATTTCCGCCGCCACGTGCGCCGCGGAGGAATTTCTCACCAATCACGGCCAGTGCGACGGCGGCCGGGCGTTCGCCAAGCGTCGTGATCATCATGGACCAGGCAGACGGGCTGAGGCCGTAGAGCGAGCGATACTGGTCGCAATGGTCGATCAGATCGTCCCATTCAGGATCGGCCTGCAGCCCCGAGCAGAAGCTGGGGCAGGCTGTAGCGACGAGCTGGGCCGTGATTTTATATTTTTCGAGATGCTGGTGCGCGCCAAAGGGTGTTATTCCGAATGAATGGCCAGAATCCCCTTCCCTCGCCCTCTCCGCTTGCTCTGCGGGAGCCTGTCTGGGCTCGTCAGTTCCGGCAACGCCACTTTCTGGTGGCATCACAGTATCTTCATCTGAAGATTGAAGGGTAATTGTTGTTTCTAGGGTGCAATCGGCTGCACCCTTGGGCGCAGTATTATCGGGCTTGTTGTCGCTATGGGCCTTGGGGCGGAGCGCTTTGACCAGAACCTTGCGGATTTTCGCGTCCAGGGCTTGCAAGGCTTGCTTGGCGAGCCGGAGGACATCGAGAGCGATACGCTTCAGGGAAATGGTCTCTGAGATGGTCCGAAGCTCGTCATAGAGCGTGTTCCAGTCCGCTGCAGCGCTGTTCTGGCTGGCCGCCGTGCGCAGATATTCTGTCAGGTGCGCGATCGTCACCTTGAGTGTCCGGCGAAGCCGGCCGCGCTCTTTACGTTCATCACGCGCGTTTCGGGCCATTTCGACGAGCTCGTCGGCCCGTGCGGCCAGCGGGCGAAGATCGATGC
>NZLH01000304.1 GCA_002694155.1 Pusillimonas sp.
AAATTCGCGGCCACCGTCGTACTTATATTGGGTCGATGCCAGGCAAAATTTTGCAAAACATGTCGAAAGTGGCTGTTCGCAACCCCTTGTTTTTGCTCGATGAAATCGACAAAATGGGCGCAGATTTTCGCGGCGACCCTTCATCAGCGTTGCTTGAAGTGCTTGACCCTGAACAGAATCACACTTTCCAAGACCATTACATCGAAGTCGATTTCGACTTGTCTGATGTGATGTTCGTGGCCACCAGTAATACATTGAACATTCCGCCGGCCTTACTTGACCGTATGGAAGTGATTCGTTTGTCGGGTTACACGGAAGATGAGAAAGTGCATATTGCGTTCGATCACCTGTTGCCCAAGCTCATGAAGAATAATGGCGTGCGCGAAGGCGAAATGGAAGTACAAGAGTCGGCCGTGCGCGATATCGTTCGCTATTACACGCGCGAAGCGGGTGTACGTGCGCTCGAGCGTGAAATTAGTAAATTGTGCCGCAAGGTTGTTAAGCGCATGCTTGAAAAGTATCCCGAATTAACCATGGCACGCCGACGCAAAAAAGCGACTAAAGACGATGCTCCTATCGAAAAAGTGGTCATTTCGTCTGAAAACTTAAGCGACTTCCTGGGCGTTCGGCGTTTCAATTTCGGTATGGCCGAAAAAGAAAACAAGGTCGGGCAAGTAACTGGTCTGGCCTGGACGGAAGTGGGTGGCGACTTGCTTACCATCGAGGTGGCCGACATGCCTGGTAAGGGCAATGTTATTCGCACCGGCTCGCTGGGCGATGTCATGAAAGAATCGGTTGAAACGGCGCGTACAGTTGTACGGGCCCGCGCCCAAAAATGGGGCATCCTGTCGTCGGTATTCGAGAAGCGCGACATCCACGTTCACTTTCCTGAAGGCGCAACGCCAAAAGATGGTCCCTCGGCCGGTATTGCAGTAACAACGGCTATGGTGTCGGCACTTACCGGCATTCCTGTCAGATCAGATGTGGCCATGACCGGCGAGATTACGCTGCGCGGAGAGGTGTTACCCATTGGTGGCTTGAAAGAGAAACTGCTTGCCGCCCATCGTGGGGGTATTAAAACTGTGTTGATTCCAGAGGAAAACGTTAAAGATCTGCAGGAAATTCCTGACAACGTTAAGAATCAGCTGGAAATTGTGCCCGTACGTTGGATTGATCGGGTGCTTGAGGTTGCTTTGCAAGACATGCCTCAGGCGTTGTCCGATGAAGAGGTAGCACGTCTTACGGCTGAATCTATGGCTAGCTCAAAATCTTCTGGCGAGTCTAGTGCCGATAACGTTATTAAGCATTAATTTATTGGCACATTAAGCTTCACCTACATCAGGTTGTTTAGGTGTTGAAATTGCCCCGCATGAAAGCGGGGCAATTTTTTTGACGTTCAGGTCTTGGCCATTTTCAAATACATGCCAATGTTATAAAGTTCACAATTGACTTTTCCGCTTGGCGAAAATTCAACTTGTAGTTTTGGCTTGCGAAGTTAAAGCAATTAAGACATCCTAGCTACCAAGGGTTATAGCGAATGGTAATAGAATGTTATTTGCCTCATGCTTCGGTATAAGCCCGTGTAAGACATCAAGAAAAATCACTAGCCGTAACTTGCGGGCGTTCAGGAGACACCTATGTTGAAAAAATTAGTATCCGGTTTATTTGTGGGGGCATTGGCCTTTTCGGGCATTGCGCATGGCAAGGAAGTGCACGAGTTACGTTTGGCGCATTATTTGCCGCCAATGCACAATATGGCTGCCAAAATTTTGCCCGAATGGGCTGAGCGTATTGGGAAGGCGTCCGATGGTCGCCTGAAAATTACCATTTACCCTGCAGGTCAGTTATTGGCAGTAAACGAAATTTTCGATGGCGTTCGTGGTGGTGTGGCCGATATTGGCTGGAGTATGCCCGGCGCAACGCCAGGCCGTTTCCCCGCCATGTCTATCATGGAACTGCCTTTCATTTTCAAACGTGCCGAACATGCGTCTCAGGTTGTTATGGAAGCGTTTGAAAAAGGCTACATGGATAAAGAGTTCGAAGGTGTGAAGGTACTTTACCTGCACACCCACCATGCGGGTATCGTCAATACCAAAGACGAAGTCCGCGACCTGGAAGGCCTTAAAGGCAAGCGTATTCGTTTCCCATCCCCACCTGTGCGTTCCTTGTTAACGTCGCTGGGTGCCGACCCCGTTGGCGTGCCGGCACCACAGGCATACGAAAGTCTTGAACGGGGGGTGCTCGATGGTGTGGCTTTCCCTTACGATGCCATGAAAGGTTTGCGACTGGGCGAGCTGGTTAACTACCATATCGATTTCCCAATGTATGTGCTGACGTTTTATCTGGTTATGAACGAAGCCAAGTACAACAGCCTGCCGCAAGACCTCCAAACCATTATTGACGACAACTCGGGCATGCAAGAAGCCATTGCTGTCGGTCGGGCCTGGGATGAGTCCGAGGAGGAAGGGCGCGCTTATGTGAAAGAGCGGGGCAATGTTTTCATTACCTTAACGCCGGAACAACAGAAGCTATGGCGTGAGCGCGCTGTTCCAGTTATTGACGCTGGCATTCAAGAGGCCGACAAAGCCGGATTGCCTGGCAAAGAAATCTACGATATGGCTGTACAGCGTGCTGCCGAGCTGGCAAAACAATAATTTATGGCATTAAGCACAGCAGAGCGTGTGTGTGACACAGTTGGCGCCATCGCGCGCTGGCTGTGTTTGTTAGCAGGTGTCGTGCTCCTTGTGGTTATGGGGCTCGCCACCTTTTTCGATGTTATTGGGCGCAACTTTGGTCTGGGTATCCCAGGTATCTGGGAAGCCGTAACACTGGCAATGCGCTGGATGATTGGGCTGGCATTGCCTTTCGCGTTTTGGCAAGGCAGCCATATAACAGTCGAGCTCTTCACCGATGCCTTACCGCCCCGTTTGAAACAGTTGGTTATTTCAGCAAGCACCCTGATAACACTGGGCGTGGTTTCGTTATTGGCCTGGCAAGTTACGGTTCGCATGCTAGATGTGCGCGGGTATGGCGGGGTCACCTCCGACCTTGGCCTGCCCACTTACTTTAATTGGGTTCCGCTTGCGGTGGGTCCGTTGTTATCCATTCCTGTTTTATTGTGTTTGTTCTGGCGGGAGTTTGCCCGCCTGTTCGGACAAGGTCAGCGCAATGGTGTTAATGGAAGCCCGTCATGACAGGTAATCTAGCGGTTGGTATTTGGTGCTCGGTTGCGTTGCTTGCGCTAATTACTCTACGTATTCCTATTGCGGTAGCCATGATGCTTACTGCAGTAACGGGAATTTATTTGGTTCAAGGAGAGTTCGCAGCCTGGTTCCAGCTGGCGGGCGCCTCTATTAATGTCACCATATATGGTCTTTCCGTAATTCCGCTGTTTATTTTAATGGGCAATCTTGCCGCCTATGCCGGGCTTAGCCGCGATTTGTTTTTGCTGGCAAGCCGATGGGTAGGGCGTATGCCGGGCGGTTTGTGTATCTCTACTATTCTGGCATGTGCGGGTTTTTCTACGCTGTCGGGCTCCTCACTGGCAACGGCGGCCACAATTGGTCGTACTTCTATGGGCGAAATGCTTAAACGCGGCTATGGCCCGGCCATTTCGTCGGGTACTATTGCGGCCGGTGGCACCATTGGTATTCTAATACCGCCTTCTGTAATGCTGGTTGTCTATGGTTTGCTTACCGAGCAATCCATTCGAGAGATGTTCGCGGCGGGTATTTTGCCGGGTATTTTGCTAACCCTCATTTTCATTATTACGGTTCTGATCTGGGTGCGTTTGCGGCCCGCCAGCGCGCCGCGTGCCAATCCTAAAGACCCTCGTCTGGATGTTCCCAAAGCCGGTGTGTTAAGTCTTGTGGGTTTGGTTGTGGTGGTGTTGGGCGGTTTATATGCTGGGTACTTTACAGCTACCGAGTCGGCTGCAGTGGGTACGCTGGGCACATTAATTATCGCCTGGTTTCGTGGTGGGCTTACATGGAAGAAGCTGGCCGGTGCTCTAACGGAAACAGCCAGCACATCGGCCATGATATTTTTTATTATTATTGGCTCAGCGTTGTATGCAACGTTTTTGTCGGTTACGGGCATTTCAGGCGCATTGCGCGATTTCGTTGTAGGCCTAGACGTTGCCCCCGTATGGGTTTTGGTTGCCATATTGGCCGTATATATAGTACTGGGGTGCTTCATGGATTCCATGGGGATGATTCTTTTAACCATTCCGGTGTTTTATCCAGTTACGGTTGCGCTAGGTATAGACCCCATTCTTTTTGGTGTGTTGGTGGTAATGGTGGTCGAGGTTGGGCTAATTACGCCACCTTTAGGCATGAATATTTTCATTGTGCGATCGGTGGCACCCGATGTGCCGGTACAAAAGATTTTTGCGGGTGCGTTGCCGTTTGTGTTGGCATTTTTAATCTCGGTGGCATTGGTTATTGCAGTTCCCAACTTGGCGCTGTGGCTGCCAAGCCTAATGAAGTAGTGTTGTTATGGTGGAAATTCCTGTTGGCGTGTCAGCCAACAACAATGTTAGTGCGCAACATATCCAAGAACTGCTTGACCAATTTCGGTTGGCCGAGCAGCACTGCCAACCTATTTGTTTTGTTGCCAAAAATCCGGGGCGTTTTTTCTGCTCGGGCTTCGATCTTGCCGAGCTAATTGATCTTCCGGAAAAGCAAGTTGCAGCAACTTTTGAAACGTTCTTGATGTTGGCCAGGGCGATATTTCATTCTCCGTGTCGCGTAGGGGTGTTGGCCAATGGGCATGCTGTGGGTGTGGGCGCGATGCTGGCTTTGGCGGCCGACCGTTGCGTTATGCAGCAGCAAGCCAAGTTACGGTTTCCCGAGGTACAGCTTGGGCTTGGCCTGTTTTCAGATATTGTCGACCTGATTCGCTATCGTGTTGCGCCGGCTAAAGCAGAAATAATGTTGTGTGACGCGGTTGGTTTAGAGGCCGAAAGGGCGGTTCAGCTTGGGCTGATTTCGGGTTACTACAATCAACCAGGCGAACTTGGCAACAAGGGCTTGCTGTTGAATACTGTCGGGCCATTTAACGCTGCGGCAAACATGAAGCAGTTATGCCGGAATGGATTTTTACAGTCACCGGTAGCAACGCAGGTTGATGACTTTATGCGCCTGTGGCTAAGCGCAGAAACACAACAAAGCTTACACAAGTTTATTGAGTCAACATCGTCACGCACTGGCTGAAACCGCTTTTAGACAATATTTTTTCATTGGCCGTTAGTATTCGGGTGTCTGCAGTGGGGCAAGGCCAATATCAGCGGCGCATGCCAATAGTATGGGCGCCAATTCGTTGTGCATGCGTTGCGCACTTACTGTGTTAGTTGGAACGGGCATGGCCAGCGCGCCGTATGTGCCTTGCCAAAGAATGGGAACAGAAACCCCGCCAATGCCTTCATGCCAGGTGTTTCGTACCATGGCATAACCTAACCTGTAACAGGCCTCCAGGGCGTGTTCCAAGGCGCGAGCGTCTTCGTTGCGCTGCTCCATTTCGGTTCGTAAACGCAGCAGTGTAGACCAACGTTTTTGCTTGGGCATGGCTGCCAGGGTGGCAATACCTGCTGCCGAAACATTCATTCTTAATCGGCCTCCGGTAGCCAGCCGAATGGCGTGGGCGTCGCTGCCCTGAGTCACA
>NZLH01000305.1 GCA_002694155.1 Pusillimonas sp.
CTTTCCGGCATGGCACAAGGGGTTGGTTACATCGTAGCCGCTATTGGGCCCTTAATTGTCGGGCTGTTGCACGAATTTACCGGCGGCTGGGACGCCGTTGCCGTTTTCTATTTAATACTTGTAAGCGGTTCGTGCTTCTTCGGCATGGGTGCCGGGCAAGCCAAATACGTTAGCTCGCCTGACTCAAACTCTTAAGTGCCACCTGCGGGTTCGCCGCCTGTTCAGGATCTAACTCAATTGCAGAAGAAATGAGTTTTCGGGCCGCCATGTGGTCGACCGGCATATTAACCGACTCGGCGCACGTTAATTTATTATTGTCGAAGTACAGCACAGAGAACTTGTCATCAGCGGGGTTACCCCGCACCAATCGCGCATGTGAAGCGTGCGGCACACCGGCAATTTGAATACGAACGCTTCCCTGGTCAGACCAAAACCAAGGCAACGCAGTGTACGGTTTCGGGTCGTCGAAAATAGCCCGTGCAGCGCAACGCGCCTGGTCATTTGCATTCTGAACAGACTCAAGGCGTAAACGGCAGTTCAGTGCGTCGTACGGAAAGTTTGTGCAATCACCAATTGCGTAAATAGTTTCATCGGATGTTTGCATATAACTATTTACCAAAATGCCGTTGTCGCACTTTAGCCCGGCCTCTTGGGCCAGTTCAACATTAGGTACAGCACCAATACCCACCACCACAACATCGGCATCGTAGCGCGTATCGCCTACCCACGCAGCCGTCACCCGGCCATCCGTTTCATCGACCCTGTCTACCTTGGCATTAAGCAACACCTCAACGCCTTCGCTACGATGCCTCTGTAAAAGGTAATCGGACACTTCAGACGAAACCGAACGCCCTAACAAACGGGGGGCAGCCTCTAGTACGCTGACATTTTTACCCAGGGCGCGCGAAGTGGCGGCTATTTCCAGCCCAATAAACCCACCACCAATTACCAGCACGTTGCGCGCGTCAGCCATTTGCGCACGCAGCCCATTGGCATCGTCCATATTGCGCAGGGTAAACACATTTGAATAACGACTGGTATCAAACAAATTATGTGTACGCGCGCGGGTACCAATGGCCAATACTAGTGCATCGTAAGAGAACGAGTCACCCGAATTCACCGATACAGATTTGTCTTGCCTATTAATAGCAGTAACACGACTGTTAACGTGAATATTGATCTGGTTATCGGCATAGAAGCTGGCCGGGCGCAGCCAGGCAGGCTGAGGCTCGGCTTCCTTAATAAAGGTTTTCGATAAGGGCGGACGCTGATATGGCAAATACCCCTCTTCGGTAATCAAGGTAATTTCAACCGCCTCTTTGGTTTCCAGCACTGACGCACAAAACTGCGCGGCAGCATGCCCGCCTCCAGCGACAACAATCTTTTTCACAATTTCTTCCTTTCACTATCGGCGTCTCGGTCGCCAATATGGTGCTCGCGCAAATAACGTTGCGTGGCCTTTTCAACTTCAGGCAAATTGGCATGCAAACGCAAAAGCATGTTAGATAGCGTATCGGCCTCTTCCTGCGAAAGACACCCCAAAAACGCGCGTTGCCGTTCCAGCGCAATTGCCTTAATTTGATTATGTTTTTGCCAGCCCAGTTCGGTAAGGGTTGCATAGCGTACACGACCATCTTTCGGGTCGTGCGAGAAGGTAATTAAGCCTTTTTCATGCATGCTTTTAAAGCACCGGCTTACCGAACCTTTGTCCATGCCAATAAGTTTACAAACCATATTAACCGACACTTTCTCTTCCAGCGCCAGCATTACCAGAACGCGCCAAATTTCAATGCCTACGCCGAAATGACGCCGGTAAACTGCAGCAGCCCCCGACGCCAGCTTGGTGGCTATAAAAGTAAAGTAGGCGGGGTGATACGTTTCAAGTTCGATGCCCTGAGCACGAGGACCGGCATCATCGTGTGCCGGGCGCGCCTCGTTTTGCTTTTTTGACAACACGCGCGCCTTGCCGCTTCTAGAGGCTGACTTGGGCGCGCTTGCGACACCCCGCGATTTTGCTGACCGAACTGCTGCGCCCGTTGCCAAAACTATTCCTTTACTTAATAAACCTATTGCTGAGACTCAGGCAAATATACCGTAATTTCGTCGCCGTCATCGGTGACGAAAAGCTGACAGCTTAGCCGGCTGTTGGCTTGAATAGGGCTGGTGGTGCACTCCAGCATTTCCTCTTCAGGCGCAGATTTGGGGTCGAACTTGCCAACATCTTTTTCATCGACATAAACATGACAGGTGGCGCACATGGCCGACCCACCACATTCACCCACAATGCCATCTACGCCGCCATTTACGGCGGCCTGCATTAAGTTGACACCGGGCGAGACATCCAGTTCCGTTACCGTACCTTCAGCATCAATGTATTTAACTACAGCCACTTTCTTCTACCTTCCTGAAATTAACGTGGAATCAAACGAACCGGCAAAGAGTCGAGCGCACGCAGTGTGTTGTTAAGTCGACGCGTTGGTTCGCCAATTTGCTCAATGCGCTTCACCTTGTTGGCTAACGCGGTCAAAATCAACTCGCCCTCAAGGCGCGCAATGGCCTGACCCACACAGCCGTGAATGCCTGTTCCAAACGCCATGTGCCCGGTGGCCTTGCGGTCGATATCGAACACCTCTGGATTCTCCCATTTGCGTGGGTCACGATTCGCTGCCGCCAGGAAGAACAACACTTTGTCGTTCTCTTTCATAGGTACACCGGCGAACTCTACATCGCGATTCACCGTGCGGAAAAATGTTTGTACTGAAGACTCAAAGCGCAGTGTTTCTTCAAATGCAGGCCGAGCACGTTTGGGTTCGGCTACAAGTTTAGCGTACTGCTCGGGGTACTGTGTGAAGCAATAAATGGCATTGCCTATGCCGTTCACTGTGGTGTCCACCCCGGCCGACAAAAACGAGCGAACCAACATGGGGGCCTCTTCAAGTGTTATTTCACCCGCGTCAGCCGCCTGATATATTTGATCGCCAAAGCCACCGGGGCGCAGTTCTTCGCGACGGCATTTATTCATAATCCATTCACGCACGGGTTCGTACTTTTCAACCGCGCGCTGAAAAATGTGGTTACGCGGACCGAAAGAGTTAAACACCATATCGCCGTACAGCAAAAGAGTCTCGCGCTCGTCTTCTGCCAGGCCAAGTGCATCGGGGAAAACTTGCAAAGGATAGACCTTAGCCAAGTCGTTCACCGCATCAATTTCACCTTGCTCTACAAGGCGATCAATTAACGCCTCGGCCTTCTGTTGAAAGTCGCCGCGAATTTGCTGCACCACTTTGGGCGAAAGAATACGCGACAGAATTGCACGCGCCTTGGTGTGATCGGGCGGGTCGGCTTCCAGAATCAGGCTGGGGGGACGAAACGGCTTTTCAACGCGGAAATTAGCCAGGCCAACGCCGGCAGACGATATGAAGTTTTCCCAGTCGCTTAAACCCGCTTTTACAGGATCGTAGCGCGTGAAAGCCCAAAGCCCATAACTATCAAGCCATACTGCTTCACCCGCTTCACGCATCTGTTCGTGATAGGGGTAAGGCATAGTTAAGAAGTCGTCACCAAACGGGTCGATGTCCAAACGCGGAACGAAATCCGGAGGGTTCGTAGTTGAGGTAGTCATTTTGTCTCCTGTCAGAATGGGCTGCATCTATTCCGCAACCGCAATATAACGGTCGAGAATGGTGGAGTCGTTTATAAGCTCGGCTGTGCCGCTTTCATAAACAACCGCCCCGTGATCCAGCACCAGGGCACGCTGCGCAAACTTCAGCGCCTCTTGTACTTTTTGCTCTACTAAAACAATCGCCACATGCTGCTCCCGACTGAGCTTGTCGAAAGCATGCATCAATTCTTGACAAATAATGGGCGCCAGCCCTTCCAAAGGCTCATCGAGCAACAACAATTGCGGCTCGCCCAGTAAGGTTCGCGCTACCGACAGCATTTGTTGCTCGCCGCCCGACAAGGCCTGACCGCCATTGTTGCGACGCTCATAAAGACGGGGAAACAACTCATACGCTTTTTGCACTTCTGAACGCGGCCGGTTACGTAAACCTGCAATCAGGTTTTCCTCTACGGTAAGAGAGGGAAAAACGTCTCGTGTTTGCGGTACGTAACCAATACCCCTTCGGGCACGTTCAACCGTACTAAGGCGCGTAATATCATGCCCCTGCCAGTACACCGAACCCGCGCGATATTGAGTCAGATTCATCACGCTTTTCAACGTGGTGGATTTGCCCACACCATTGCGGCCCAACAAACACACCCGCTCGCCCGGGGCAACGGAAAACGACACTTCGTGCAGAACAGTCAGCGGACCGTACCCGGCTTCCAGCGCTTTAACCTCCAGGAGCATACTCATACTTGCGCCTCGCTTCCCAGATAAACCTGTCGCACCACTTCGTTACGTCGAATTTCATCGGGCGTCCCGTCGGCCAGCACTGCGCCGTTTGCAAGCACCAAAATTCGTTGGGCAAAGCGAAAAACCAAATCCATATCATGTTCAATAATGACAACCGCCAAATCCGCCGGCAATTTATCCAGTGCATCCAGAACCAGTTGCGCCTCGGAACGCGGCACACCAGCCATCGGTTCATCGAGCAACAATACTTTGGGCTTCAAGGCCAGCGCCAATGCTATCTCAACCAGGCGTTGATCACCGTACGCCATCTCGGCAGGCGAGTGCCGGGCAACACGCGACAATTGCAGGTCGGCCAAAATGTGCTCGGCCTCCTCAATAACCGCCGTGTAGGCATTCTTGTTGCGCCACATATGCCCAATTGACCCATCGCGCTGATGAATGGCCAGCGCCACCTGGTCCAGCGCGGGGATGTCCGGCGCCAGGCGCGAAATCTGAAAGGTACGAATCAGGCCGTGACCCACCCGACGATGGCTGGGCCACTCGGTAACGTTGACGCCGTTTAAATGAATGCGGCCGCTATCGGAACGCAATACCCCGCCAATTTGATTAACCAGCGTTGTTTTACCGGCGCCGTTAGGGCCGATAATCGCCATACGCTCACCGGCACTCAGCGCAAAGGTCACGTCATCAGTAACCGTCAGCCCGCCAAAAGCTTTGTTTAAATGCTCAACCTGCAGCACAGTCATGTGCCCCTCCCGATCAAAGAAAGCACGTTACGGCCAATGCGATTCATAAAACGGTTCAAGAGTCCTTTGGGCAGGAACACGACCAACATGAGCAAACCACCAATCACAAACAGCCAATGGAACGGGTTCGCCGTGGCGGCGTAGTGGTGAATAACTGAATATAAAGTCGTACCAATAATGGCGCCGTCCAAGGTACCCAACCCGCCCAGTACCAGCATGACCAACGCCTCTGCTGACAGTTCAAAACCAAGGCTGTCAAGACTCACAACTTGCGTCACCTGAGCGGACAACGCACCGGCCACACCGGCGAAAAAGCCGGCGATCACATACAAACGCACCAAATGCGGATAGATCCGGGTGCCGTTTGCCGCCATACGCTCGCGGTTTTCGCGAATACCAACGCAACACAAACCAAATGGCGAGCGCATAATCCGGCGCAGAACCGCATAGCAAACCAGCATTGCGATCATGCTGTACCAGTAACCGGTCACACCGAA
>NZLH01000306.1 GCA_002694155.1 Pusillimonas sp.
CCCGAACTTACTGCTGAAGCGTTCGATGAGGAAGGCTACTTCTGTAGTGGCGACGCCGCCACCTTTATCAACCCCGATCACCCGGAAGAGGGCTTGCGATTTGACGGGCGCATTGCAGAGGATTTCAAATTGGTAAGCGGAACATGGGTTAACGTAGGCGCATTGCGTTCAGCCATTATCGCTGCCGGCGCGCCTTATATTCACGATGCAGTTATCACCGGGCACGACCGCGATGAACTGGGCATGATGCTTTTTCTGTTACCCGCCGCTAGCGCGCTTTCGCCAGCACTACAAGACCACGCCACCACACAAGAAATAGCCGACAACCCCGACGTTCAACAATGGGCCCAGAACCTGTTGAATCAGTTGGGAGGCAAAGCCACAGGTAGCTCTAACCGAATTACACGCGCTATTATTTTGCGCGATCCACCGGTAATGGAATTGGGTGAAATGACCGACAAAGGGTCGATTAACCAGCGCACGGTACTTCGCACCCGTGCTGAATTGGTAAAGCTGCTATATGCCAACTTACCAGATACAACGGTATTGCGTTTGCAAGATAGAATGGCAACATCTTAATTAGAAAAATGCTATCTAATTTGAACGTGAAGGATCGATTTAAATGACTGAACAGAAGCAGGACTCCCTTTTTGCCATTGATATTCACACGCACGCAACGGTTTCCACACGCAACCCGCCGGATGAAGTAGCTATAGCCTTCGATAAAGCCATGGCAGAGTATTTCAAAGAAAAAATGCCCCGGCCAACCATCGAAGAAACCGCCCAGTATTATCGTGAACGCAATATGATGGCCGTTATTTTCACCGTTGATACCGAGCGCGCCAATGGGCAAGTACGAATCAGCAACGAAGAGGTTGCCGAAGAGGTCGCCAAACACCGCGACGTTCTTATTCCGTTTGCCAGTATCGACCCGTTACGCGGGAAAATGGGCGTACGCGAAGCACGGCGCCTAATCGAAGACTACGGTATCCGGGGTTTCAAGTTTCACCCTTCATCACAAGAGTTCTACCCCAACGATCGCGCCGCGTACGACCTGTATGAAGTTATTGCCGATTATGCTTTGCCGGCTATTTTTCACAGCGGCCAAACTGGCGTAGGGGCACGTATGCGCGGGGGTGGTGGTGTCCGTCTTAAGTACTCCGACCCCATGTTCCTTGATGATGTCGCAGTCGACTTCCCCGACATGCCCATTATTATTGCGCACCCCTCTTTCCCCTGGCAGGAAAATGCCTTGGCTGTGGCCACACATAAACCCCAGGTGTATATCGACCTATCTGGGTGGTCACCCAAATACTTTCCCCCCATTCTAATTCAGTACGCCAACACCATTCTGAAAGACAAAATGCTGTTTGGTTCCGACTTTCCCGTCCTGACCCCCGACCGATGGCTGGCCGATTTCGAAAAAATTGGTATACGCGAAGAAGTTAAGCCACTTATTCTGCGCGACAATGCCGTTCGGTTGCTGCGCTTGAACGACGACCCGGTTTACGGGCGCTATGCCCGGCTGAAACCACCCACAGCCGATGGTTGCTGCTAAAGGAAAACGGTATGAACCTTCAAGACACACCCGTTTTAATTACAGGTGGTGCATCTGGCCTGGGCGAAGCTACCGCACTGAAGCTTGCCGCTCAAGGTGCACGCGTGGCCATTCTCGACGTCCAGGATGACAAAGCCCAAGCCGTCGCTGAACGTATTAACGGTATGGCCATTCATTGCGACGTAACCTCTGAAGAAAGTGCGGTGCAGGCCATTGCTAAAGCCAAAGAGGCGCATGGTGTTGCCCGCGTATTAGTAAACTGCGCTGGCGGTGGCGTAGGTAAGCGCGTAGTAGGCAAGAACGGGCCCATGCCCTTAGAAGAATTTACCAAAGTTGTCGGCCTGAATCTGTTTGGCGCTTTTAACATGACCCGTTTGGCCGCCGCTGAAATGATTGCCGCCGACCCTGTGGGCGAAGAGCGTGGCGTCATTCTTTTCACTAGCTCGGTGGCGGCATACGAGGGGCAAATTGGCCAGGCTGCTTACGCAGCCTCAAAAGGTGGCCTGGTATCCCTTACCATTCAGCTTGCACGCGAATTCGCCCAGTTTGGGGTACGCGTAATGTCAGTTGCACCGGGTATTTTCTTAACACCCTTGCTGTACACGGCCAGCCCCGAAGTTCAGGAATCTTTGGCCAAATCTATCCCGTTTCCGCAACGGTTAGGCCAACCCGACGAATTCGCCGACTTGGTCCAGCATATTATTGGCAACCGCTACCTGAATGGGGAAGTCATCCGTTTAGACGGTGCAACCCGGCTGGCCCCTCGCTAATACAGTCATGTTAAACCAAGGCAAGTAACGCCTCGCCTTGGTTTAATGAAGTTTACTTTTGGAAATATGCTTTGAATTCGGCTGCCACCGACGCGCCTTTTATGTTGCCTTCCGGTGTGTATACCGCCCAAGCGCGCTTTTCAAACCCCGTTGCCACCAAGCGGTCACCACACTTAACTGTGTAAGCAATTCGAAAACGACGCTCGGCCCACTCTTCCACTTCTGCGTAAACAGTAATAACGTCGTCGTATGTAACTGGCGAACGAAATGTGGCGCCAACATCAACTAACGGAGTAACAGCGCCAAAGCGCGACCGCACCTCTCGCTGATTCAGCCCCACACTGCGCACCATTGCTTGAAAAGTGCTGTCGAACCAGTAGAAGAAATTGGGATAAAACACGATACCAGCATCGTCGCAATCACCCCACTCAACTGTAAAGTCGCGTTTAAACGTCGTCATTATTATTGGCTCCAATCGGTAAAAGTATGATCATACCGGTTTCCCGGCAATTGCATCTTCCAGTCGTTGTTACTTTTTAATACAAATATGCAATCCAGGAAGAAATGCTTATTCACCAACAAAGTTATCGAAATTTAAAACTAAAATAACTGGATTTAATAAATTTTAGCGTTATTTTAAGCCAATAAACTTTAACCCTGAATCTTGCCGCCAACGCGCTGCCTCCTTACCATAGCGCTCTGAATTTAATTTATACGCCAGCGCGGTTATTACCCCACCTATTCCAAATTCTTATTTTCACAAAGTCACCAAACACCATGCATGCACTTGTTGAAACGCTTACCGATACCCACTCTGAACAAGACACGGCAAAATGGTCGATCAAGCGTATTTTGGCTTTATACGAACTTCCTTTCCCAGAGCTAATGTTCCAGGCACAAACAGTCCATCGCGAACATCACAACCCGAATAGTGTTCAACTTTCCAGTCTGCTTTCCATTAAAACAGGCGGCTGCCCCGAGGATTGCTCTTATTGCCCTCAATCTTCGCGTTACGATACCGGTGTTGAGAAAGAAGCGTTGCTGCCGATAGACGAAGTGCTGGAGGCAGCCAGGCAGGCAAAAGCCGGCGGCGCACAACGTTTCTGCATGGGTGCGGCATGGCGCTCACCCAAGCCGCATCAAATAGAAGCGGTAGCGCAAATGATTCGCGAAGTAAAAGCGCTTGGGTTGGAAACCTGTGTCACACTGGGTATGCTTAAAGAAGGCCAGGCAGAGCAACTAAAAGAAGCCGGCCTCGATTACTACAACCATAACCTCGACACCTCGCCCGAATTTTACGGCGAAATTATTTCGACCCGAACTTATCAAGACCGTCTGGAGACGCTTGAACGCGTACGCAATGCAGGCGTAAACGTATGCTGCGGGGGCATTGTTGGGCTGGGCGAGTCGCGTCGTGAGCGGGCGGGGCTTATAGCTCAGCTGGCCAACATGTCGCCCTACCCAGACTCTGTACCCATCAACAACTTGGTTAAGGTTGAAGGTACGCCGTTATTTGGCACCGAAGACATCGACCCATTAGAGTTTGTTCGCACCATCGCAGTTGCCCGCATTACCATGCCTCGCACTTTTGTGCGCCTTTCTGCCGGGCGTGAAGAAATGAGTGACACCATGCAAACGCTGTGCTTCCTGGCTGGCGCCAACTCTATTTTCTACGGTGAAAAACTGCTAACTACCGGCAACCCACAGTTTGTTGAAGACCAAAAACTATTCGAACGTCTTGGCCTGGAAGCGCATAACAGCAGCCATTAACAGTAAACATTATCAGCAACATTAAGCTGGGCCGTCCGAATTATCGGGCGGTCCATGTGCTTGATATATGTACGTCCTTCTACTAAGCATTAGCTGCAGCGTAGCCGTTTCCGTGCTACTTAAATTGGCGCGGTCCTGGCAACTTGATCTGGGCCAGGCAATTGCTATCAACTATGTAGCTGCCACAATACTTACGCTTAGCCTGTTGCAACCGCAGCCACACACGCTATTGAACACCCCTAATACATGGGGGCTGCTAAGCGCGCTTGGCTTGCTTTTACCCATGGTCTTTCTGGTTATGGCAATGGCCGTGCGCCATGCGGGCATTGCCATAAGCGATGCGGCCCAGCGCCTTTCCCTACTAGTTCCACTAGTTGCAGCCTTTCTTGTTTTTGATGAAGTTCTAACAAACCGAAAGTTGTTGGGGATGTCGCTTGCCTTTGCCGCCTTAAGCTGTTTGTTGATAAAGAAGGGCCGCTTTAACCCAACCCAAGCACGTGGTTTGATAATTCCGCTTACGCTTTTTGGGGTGTGGTTAGGCTACGGCATTATCGATATTCTATTTAAACAACTGGCACGCACTGGTGGTCACTTCGCAACCAGCTTGCTAGGGGCATTTGTTCTGGCCAGCGTCTTTATGATTTTGGTATTGCTGTTCAAAAGAACCCGCTGGTCTGGGCGAAATGTTCTGGCGGGTTCCCTTTTGGGCTTACTGAATTTTGGCAATATTTATTTCTATATTCGTGCGCATCAGCTTTTTCCAGCCAACCCCAGCCTGGTATTTGCCTCAATGAATATTGGGGTTATTTGCGCGGGCACATTAATTGGCGCGGCCGTTTTTCGTGAACGATTGAGCAAAACCAATTTAGTTGGCATTGCCCTTGCTATTGTTTCAATGCTGATTTTATTTAGCGCCGCCTAATACATTCAAACGTGAACCACAAGGCAAAACCCGCTTGCTAACTTGGCTTGCTAACTTGGCTTGCTAACTTGGCTTGCTAACTTGGCTTGCTACGCCCTGCTTGCGTAGCATCGTCTTGCGCTGTATTGGCCTGCCGGGCCTCATTGCTTTGCGTGGCCAACTGCTCGCCAACAGAACCCTGTTCAGCGTCTTGCACTTCTTCCATGGGGTCAACATCGTAAGACACATCGGTTTCCGGGTCTACGCGCGGATCCAATTCGGCTACGACGGGCGTTGTCTGAATTTCAGTCATGGGCACATAATGCGTAGGAGCGTCCTGACTAAGGTTTTCTCCAGTTACACGTTCTGGTCGAACATAGGCCACCAGCAATGCGGCGCAAACAGCGGCAAAAATAAACAACGTACCAGGCTGCATTTCGCGCATAATGACGCCAACCAATAATGGCCCCAGGCAAGCGCCCAGCCCATAAACCATAAGCAGCACTGCGCTTAAACCTACCCGCCGCTCGGGGTCAACATTATCATTGGCAAATGCCGCCCCTATTGGATATAGGGTGAACTGCAGAACACCTAACGCACACGAAAGCGCTAACAAAGCCCAATACGGCAAGGCTAACCAGCCCCATAACGGTAAGGTCACAATAAACAACAACAGCGCATTGAAGCGAATTAACCCAGCCCGGTCGACACGATCGGCCAACCAACCCAACGGCCATTGCGACACCAGCCCCGCTGCCACGGCGGCCGCCACAAACACAGCGACCTGATCGCTACTTAGGTTCTGTTTATATGCATAAACCGGCCCCAGGCCGTAAAAAGAACCCGTTAACACGCCCCCAATAAGCACAACAGCCAAAGACATTGGCACGCGCTTCAAATAATAAAAAAGCATAATAGGCGCAGGGTGCGGCACTGTAGGGTGCAGCCTGCGCGTTAGCGCCACCGGGATCAAACACAAAATAGAACAAATACCGGAAAATACTAACGGGCGGTAATCAAGCTCGGGAAACAAGGTAAGCGAAAGCTGGCCCAGCACGGTGCCAAGGCCGGAGAACACCATATAGAAAGCCAGAACCCGCCCGCGAGAAGTGTTGTCGGTTTGCTCATTCAGCCAGCTTTCAATAGAAATAAACTGCGTCACCATAGCCAAGCCAGCCATGAACCGCAGAAATGTCCAAACCCAAAGATTGTCTACAAGCGCCTGTACCAACACCGCCACGGTGACCACCGCCGCAGTAGCCGTATACGCCCGGATATGTCCGACACTGGCAATGAGCCGATGGCCTGTTCGCGCCCCGAACACCAACCCAAGGTAGTACACCGCAATCAGCGTCCCCACCCAGATTTCCGAAACCTGAGCCTGCGCCAAACTAATGCCCAAGTACGTGTTGATCAGCCCTGTTCCCAGAAGCAATAACAACGTGGCAAAGTACAACGACGAAAAGGACGCAACTGCGCTAAGCATTCAACCTCGCTTAAGTTTAATGAGTTTAATAACCGGTTTTTCGAAGAGCCTGATACAGAACTGTGCCGAAGCGTTTGGCTTAAAGTTGCTTCAACATTGTTTCGGCATCACTAACTTCATAGCCGCCACCTTGCTCAAGATTCAGCTGCGTTACGACACCGTTATCAATTACCATGGAATAACGCTGCGAACGCACACCCAGGCCGCGCTCGGTTAGATCAAGCTCCAGGCCCAATTGCTTGGTCCACAAACCGCTGCCGTCGGCCATCATGCGAATGCGCCCATTCACTTTCTGGTCGCGCCCCCAGGCGCCCATGACGAATGCATCATTCACTGCCACACACCAGATTTCGTCGATGCCTGCGGCCTTCAACGCATCGTAGTGCTCAAGATAGCTGGGTACGTGTTTGGCTGAGCAGGTAGGCGTGAAAGCCCCCG
>NZLH01000307.1 GCA_002694155.1 Pusillimonas sp.
GTTGGCGATATAGGTCGGCACACCGGTCACGCCCATCTGGCGGAACAGATTGGCCTCATTGCGCACATTTTCAACATCGGCATCTGTGGCCAGCAGATCCGCGACGATCTTCTGGTCCAGGGCAATCTGGCCTGCGATATCCACCTGCACCTCATGATCGCCAATGTCGCGCCCGTCATAATTAATAACAGCAAAACAACAAGAACACTTGTGGAGGTAAAAATTATGCGATCTATAGTTCTTAACATCTTTTGAACTCCAGCAAAGAGGGGGGGGGGTAGCGCTACCGCACATACAGCAGCGCTACATTAAAGACAAGATTACGGCTTGCTAACCTTTTCCTCGGCAACAGTAATACTATTTAGCAATTTGTCTACCCACTCATCGCCAATTTCTTTGCGAACCATAGCCTCTACTGGTGGACGACCCAACGTCTTGAACTGATCGTACTCGGCTGGCGTTAGCGACTGAATTTGTATACCCGCATCAGCCAAATCATTCAATGCTTTACGCTCATTCAGCAGCACAGTCGCCCTAGCAGCTACCGTTGCCATACGCGCAGCCTCTACAACCAAAGCTTGTTGCTCGGGGGTAAGGGATTGAAAGACGCGTTCATTGATCATCGCAGCGTGGATACTAAACAAATGACGATCTAGTGTTAAATGCTTTTGATGCTCATGCAATTTCATCGCAAACGCCAACCCCGGAGGATTCTCCATGCCGTCTACAACCCCTTGCTGCAATGCAGTGTAAAGCTCAGACCACGCAATCGGAACCGGGTTGCCGCCCAACGCACGGACCATTTCGATGTGAGCTTGGTTTTCACCCGTGCGAATCTTCAAACCTTTCAGATCGGCAGGAACGGCGACAACTTTTTTATCATTAAAAAAACTACGAAAACCTGCATTCATGACACCGAGAACGCGGAGGCCTGTAGCTTCTCGCCATGCCTCGTTAAACTCTTTACCAAACTCGCCGTCGAGCACGTCCCAGGCAACAGCTTCCGTTCGAAACAAATAAGGAATACCGAGCACTTGAGCCGGCTTAAAAAAGCTAGGCATCAGTATTTCACTGTTAATCGTCATTTGATTAATACCAGTTTGCGCTTTCTGCAGCTGCTCGCGCTCTGCGCCCGCGGCATTCGCTCCTAAAATCTGAACTTTAACTTCACCAGCAGTGCCGCCCTCCACCATTTCTTTAAAAATAGTCGACCAGACATGCGAACCTTGCTCCATAGATTCAGCAGTTGTATGGCTGAGCCGCAAAACAGTCGCCGCCTCTGCCTCCCCCGCTGGCATCACCCCCATCGTTGCGACCGCAGCACACACCGCAACGGCCGTCCCTCGAAAATGAGAAAACAGTTTCATAAACCCTCTCCTGATGTCTAAATCATTCAGCTGTCGATTCCCACAGCCTCTATTGCATTAATGGATGTTTATATAAATGGACTCAATTTATGAGCACATCAGAAAATTATCACATGGGTATCCTATAAACAATCTAGGGATAACACGGGGTTACGATAGTTTTGAATTTTCTACTTATGGTGTTAGGATTCCAATATTGTATAATTGCATCCAAAATAAAGGAGATGACATGGGGAGCAACACAACCTTCAACGAACAATCATTGATAGAAACCCTCCAAGATTTTGTCAGGTACCCAAGCCAACAAACTGAACTTCAAGAGAGCGACCCGCATGTCAAAGCTTTCATAAAAGAGTGTGCCGCACCTCGATTAATAGCGATGGGAATGGAAATTCGCTATGACAAAATGGGGAATCTCATAGCAGAAATTGGCCCGAGAAATGGCCGCTCGCTCATGTTTGTCGGCTATGCGATGACTCACCCCGCAGCACGGATGGAGGATCCTTTTTCGGCCACTGTGGTTGACTCCCCCAGGGGTAAAGCAGTGCGAGGAAGAGGCGTTGCCGAACAGAAAACAGCTTTGGCCGCCGCTTTCGGGGCTCTTGAGAAAGCAATAAACAACAATCAACTAGGGGGGCGGTTGATATTCGCACTCACGACTGCTGGTGAAACAGGCCGCCATGACGCAATAGAAAGCGTCATGGCCGAACTGGAAGAACCGCCTGAGTCGGTCATTATCTTAGTCGGCACCGACAGCAAAATCGCTATCGGCAACAAAGGCAGAATCGACTTCGAAGTAATCGTAAAAGGCAAAACGTCGCACAGTTCCGCTCCATGGAACGGTATTAATGCAATTAGTGGCGCGCAACGTGTCCTCAGCGAGCTTGAAGCCCTGGATCTAGGCGTACCCGATCACCCCGCCTTCGGGCCAGCGACCTTAACCCCAACTGCAATCGACAGTAGCCCAAAGGCAACTCACACCGTACCAGATGTCGTCAAAATTGTGTTTGACCGTCGCCTCTTGCCAGGCGAGGAACCTATGGAAGCGCTAGCCTCCATTAAAAGTGCTGTAACCTTGCCAGCCCCCTGGAAGGTGGAGTTTGAGCTAGGCCCAGTTATGTATCCGAATGAATTATCATTGGAAAGTGAGTTTTTTAAAAGACTAACTGAAGCTTTTGATTATGGTATCGCTGTTGCACCGGATACATTCCACTGCAATTTTGCGCTTGATGCAGGCTACTTCTGCCGCAGAGGCATTCCTGCAGTGATGCTTGGCCCGGGAGAAGTGGATCAGTTCCACTCCAATGAAGAGCATGTACTTATCAAAGATTTAATTGACATGTCAAAAGTCTATTACTCATTGATCGAACGGAGCCTCCCTAATACAGGGGCATAACACCTAGCCATAAAACGCCCACAATTCCGAGCTCAGGGAATACCATGCACATGTTACCGCCTTCCTTATCCCCAAGCACTATTGATAAGTCCCTTTCGCCTGTCGAACAAGCCTATCAATATGTCATTAACGGCATATTAACGGGGGAGCTAAAAGCAGGCATGCGAATCCCCACTGAAGGGGTGGCGGAAGCTTTAGGCATTAGCCGAACACCGGTTCGCGACGCATTACGCAGCTTGGAAGGCGATGGGGCAGTAATGATTTATGCGAACAGAGGTGCAGTCGTTGCCAAGTATACGCGGTCCGAAGTTTCTCAGTTGATTGAAATCAGGGCCGCGCTAGAAGGACTCGCTGCACGCTTTGCCCTAGAAAACATTGGCCCTTCTGAATTAGAAGAGTTAACTCACCTTAAGTCTCGCATGGACCGAGAAAGCAATTCGCTTTCGAAGTGGATGGCTGCACATGACGCGTTTCATAATTACCTAACATCACTCAGTGGTCGCCCATTACTAGCGCAGCAAACAGAAAAAATGAGGTTTATGCTGCTGCCCTATTACCGAGAATACTATAGCCAAAGTCTTGAAATGGAGATTCTTGGCCTTGAGCACGAAAAGCTTATTCGCGCCATAGAGCTAAACGACGCAACGCACCTCGAACAAATAGTTCGACGCCACGCCGTAATCAACGTGCAAAAAGTCGCGAATTTGGCTTAACCCTTGTCGGAAATCCTGCTGTAAACATAATCATTCAATCGAGGAAGTGAAATGGAGCAAATTCTCGCGCCGGTTGTTTTCAATCGGCATCTAACCGGGGACTACTGGTTAATCGAACTAGAGGCCCCCACGATTGCCAGTACCCTTAAACCCGGACAATTCGTTAATTTCAGAATTGAAAACAGCATGGCTCCCTACCTGCGCCGACCGTTCAGCGTTTATCGCGTCAGTCAAGATCGGCGCCGCTTGCAAGTCGCCTACAAAATTGTTGGCGAAGGAACACGCTTAATGAAAGAAACTATGCCTACTGGTGGTCTAAGCGATATCATCGGCCCTCTAGGCCACGGCTTTACATTGCCAGAGGGTGCGAAACGAATTGCTGTTGTTGGACGGGGCATTGGCATTGCCGCGCTACCCACGCTAGTTGAGCATGCGGCAAATAAGGGGGTTGAAGTTCACGGTTATCTTAGTGCACGCACCCGTGATAACTTGGTTGCGGAGGACATTTTCCAAGAGTATGACTTTCCTGTTCACACACACTCTGACCAAGAGTCTCCCAATTCCCTAGTCACCGATCCATTAAAAGCGGTTAGCAAAAATACTCAGTTCGACGCTCTATATGTTTGCGGGTCCAACCGACTTGCGAAAGTTGTGCACGACATTGCGAACTCACAAAACATCCCTGCAGAAATTGCAATGGAACAGCATATGGCCTGCGGATTTGGTGACTGTCATGGTTGTGTCATCAATGTGAAAATAGATAACGAAGGAACAGAGGACACCGCTTGGCGAGAAGTTTGTCACTATGGTCCCGTATTCAACACTTGGGAGGTTCTCCATGCTTGATAGCCCCACACCCGTAGAAGCCACCTCCGGCTCGCGCGCGGTTAAATCACCCAATTTGGCAATTGATATTGCTGGCATACGCATGAAGAACCCCATAACCGTAGGGTCTGGAACTTACGGCCATCATGGTAACTTTAGTCAGTTTTTTTCTGTCGAGGAAATGGGTGCCCTGGTGCCCAAAACCATCCGCAACTACCGCTGGCCCGGTAATCCAGCCCCAAGAGTCCATGAGGTTACTGGCGGACTTCACAGCTCCGTCGGTATCCCTAGTAATGACTGGGAAACTTTTATTTCTAAAGATGCTCAAATTCTAGAGTCCCTCGAGTTGCCCGTTATCCAAAGTGTAATCGGCCGCACAGAAGACGAATATGTGGAAATGGTCGAGAAGTGTTCTGATTTGGGCATTTTTGCCGGATTGGAGCTCAACCTTTCATGCCTAAACCTCAAGCAAGGTGGGCTAGATTTTGGGTATGATCCAATTGCGGCGGAAAAGCTTGTGAAAAGAGCTCGCAAAGCGAGCAATATACCCATAATAGCTAAACTTGCACCCGACTACTCCTCGTTGGCCACAGTAGCTAAAGCGGTAGAAGGCGCTGGGGCAGATGCCATTGCGCTTGTAAACGCACCTCGCGCAATGTGCATCGACTACAAAACTCGCCGCCCCATCATTGGAAACAAAATTGGTGCGCTTTCGGGGGCAGCCATTAAACCCATGGCTGTGTATATGATTTGGCAGCTTTATCAAACAGTCAATATCCCACTGTTTGGCATGGGTGGCGTAACCGACTATCGCGACGCTGTCGAGTTCATGGCGGCAGGCGCTCGTTCGGTTGCATTTGGCACCATAAACTATGTGGATCCCATGGCCATCCCTAAAGCTATTAAAGACTTGGAGCAGTATCTGGTTGAAGCGGGTATTGACGACGTTAACGACCTTGTTGGTAGTGCACACCTTTAAGTTATTAACACTTAGCCAAAAGCGCTTGTTTTAACTTATGAAAACAAGCGCTTTTTTTCTAACAGAACTATCAACCATATTTAGTAAGGTTCCGGTAAACCCACATTGACGAACGGCCGCATAAGCGGCCGTTGTGATTTAGTTATTTGCTTGCGGTTGCCAATGATGCGGCAACAATTCTTCAATGCGGCTATTGGGATGAGTTGGCAAGCGCGTCAGTACATCTTTCAAATAAACATGCGGATCGTGGCCGTTGAGCCGGGCCGAATGAATCAGGCTCATCACCGCTGCGGCACGACGCCCAGCCCGCAGTGAGCCTGCGAAGAGCCAATTCTTCCTGCCCAGGGCCACCGGACGAATCTGATTTTCGATGTGGTTGTTATCAATGGGAAGTCGCCCGTTATCCAGGTAACACGTCAGCGCCGCCCAACGCTTCAGGCTGTAGTCCAGTGCCTTGGCAATGCCCGAACCATCTGGCACCCGTAGCCGCTGGGCAAGCAACCAGGCATGCAACTGATCAATAACCGGTTTGGCGTGCGTTTGTCGTATTCGCCTTCGTTCATCTGGGGTTAAGGTTCAAATAGCATCAACTAAAAACTACAACTCGAACTCATCTGGGCTAACTCCCAGACCTTTTGCGTAGTCGGAATACGTCGACATTAAGGCTTGATAAGACTGGACGCCAAGCTTGCGCATAACGCTGGCACGATGCACATTCACGGTTTTATAACTAATGCCAAGCTCTTTGGCGATAACCTTGCTTGGACTACCGCCAAGCATCGCTGTTAACACGTCACGCTCACGCGCCGAGAGCTTTTGCATACGAACATCCAACGTCTGAGTACGCTCGAGCTCATGTACATTTTTACGTGCCGTACGCAATGCAATGTTTATGGTCTCTAAAAAGTGCTCGGGGTTAAATGGCTTTTGAAGAAAATCAACAATGCCCAAACGCATCGCCTCAACAGCTGTTGGTACATCGCCATGCGCAGACAGAATAATTGCGGGCATCGTTTGATTACGACGTCGCATAACTCGCAATACTTCCATGCCACTAAGTTCTGGCATTCGTAAGTCAAGCACAACGCACGCATAAGGGTTAAGGGTGTTGAGCTCTGAGAGAAACGCCGCGCCGCCATGGAAGACCCTGGACGACAATTGCACTGACTCCAACAAACACGCTAACGCCCTCGTGACGTCTTGGTCATCATCAACCAAATAAACTAATGCTTCTTGCATCCACCCTACACTCCTTCAGCGCACAAAGTGAACCTAAAAGCCGCGCCTGGCCAACCTTTAACACGAGTTAATCTTAATTCACCATCATGGCTTTCCACTATTGTCCTTGAAATTGCCAGCCCCATGCCCAGTCCGCGCGCTTTTGTTGTGAAGTAATCGTCAAACACCTTCGACGCCGGGCGAACCTGAACGCCCGGCCCGTTATCGGCAACAGTGACACACACTCGCCTGCCTCTTTCCCGACGAATACGGATCAAGATTGCCTTATCGAGAATGCGCACTTCCTGCATTGCATCCATCGCATTTACCATCAAATTCATTAACACTTGTTGGATTTCAACGGAATTAGCGCGCACCCAGGGCAATTCCCGCGTTTTGGGTATATCTAATTCCACATGAGTTCGGCTTGCCCTCAAACGTGGAGCCAATAACGCTAAAGTTCGATCCAGCCACTCCTTCATATTCACTTGTGTCGGTGGCGTTTGCCGCAACGAGACAAAAGACCTCACACTTCTTACAATTTGTCCCGCCTGTTCCAGGTGTCGTTCAGCCAATTCGAACGCTTCCAGCACGTCGGGACGCTCACTTAGCTCACTTTTCAACCGGTAACGAATACTGGCCAAATAACTTTGACTCGCATTCAAAGGTTGGCCAAGCTCGTGTGCCAATGTGGTCGCCATTTGCCCCATTAAGGCCAACCGCCCCCCATGGGCCAAACTTTGGCGCTGCTCCATTTCCCGCTCCCTTGCGAGCTTTTGCTCTGTAATATCTTCGAAGATATAAGCAACACCCAAGCCACCCGACGATAGGCGAGAGGCGACAACGGAAAAGTCTCGACTTCGTGGCTCGACCACCCAGCTGATTTGGGCCCGGCTAATACTGCGGGGCTCTGATGGCGCGATTCTTTCCAAGAAGGCCATCAAGGACACTTTCGTGGCGTCTGCCTGAATGACCGCTTCGGGCACTTGGATCTGGTCAAGGAACGCTGCGAGTTCGCGAGTACCCGCATAAGCATGCATGGCGCGGTTAACTTCAACAATTCGACCGCTAAAATCGGTAACCACAATGCCAACAGACAAATTTCTGAAAATAGCTTGATACTTCTCACGGCTCACCAGAAGCTGTAACTCCATCGCGCGTCTCATCGACACTTCTTCCAACAACGATCGATTTAGGTTCTGTAACTTTAATGTTCTGGCTTGGACTTGTTGTTCAAGCTGCTCGTTTACTTTTGTTAAAGCCTCTTCAGCCAGTTTTCTTGCCGTGATATCCTGCAGCACCCAAACGGAAGGCGATTTCGAATCTGTTGGGTTGATTCTTTTGCCTGAAATCAAACACCAAATCACTTCCCCATTTTTGCGCTTTAGTTTGCGTTCATGCACGTATCCCTGAGGGCTCGTCAAACGCTGATATTCCCGCCCAACTTCAAGATAATCTTTACGACTGGCGTAAAACAGCCTTACTGACACGCCAATAAGTTCATGCTGTTCATAGCCCAACATTTCGGCCATTTTTTGATTCGCCCAAACCAACGTCCGGCCAACATGAAACCCAACGCCCACCAGTGCGTTCTCGACTAAAGCTTCGAAAGCAACCTCATGCCCGCCAAATAAATCCGGCCGTACGCCCGCCTTTTCAGACAACGCAGTGGCGGGTGCGGTTGCTCTATTTTTTACTGCTCGGGTGCGCGAGAACGTCATGGGTCCGGTTATTCAAAAAGGCGCTGTTCCAATTTCTCAACCGTATCAGAAGAAAGACACAATACATCAGAAACATAACGCGAAATGCCATTTGCGCGAGCTTCCAGCTCACCAAAGAATGCGTCCAAGTATGCTGCCTCGACATCCAGCGCTGCTTGCACGGCCTCATCGGAAACGTTACCCCCCCACATTTCACGAACCAAAGGGGCCAACGACTGAAACCGGGCAACACGATCGCCCGCCGTATTCGTCAGTAAAAAATCAGCATAAATATCATCCCGATGCACCCCTAACAAAGAATGCACTAAGGCCACTGCCATCCCGGTACGGTCCTTCCCTGCCGTGCAATGGACCAGTGTTGCACCAGAGGATTCGGCAAGCGCCATAATACACATGCGAAAAGCCTCAATAAGAGGCGGATCGAAGGGTAATGTTCTAAACGCACCCAACAAACCCTGCCTGACCGAGTCGACGGTTACCACACCGCTGGGCTGCCACAAATGGGGCGCATTCTGAGCCTGATAACTGGGCGCCGAGATATGCTTTATATTGGGGTCAGACCACACCCGATTCGGTTTTCTTGACCGCTCTTTAAGGCTTCTTAGATCAACCCATGAGGCCAAACCAAGCGCTTTTGTCTGAACTTGATCTTGCTTGGTTGCCTGGCTGTGGTCGCCCGAGCGATACAAAAGCCCCGTGCGAAGCCGGGCGCCATCTTTCGCTTTATAACCGCCAAAATCACGAAAATTAAATACGCCCTGTGCCTCAATAACCCTAGAAAAATCAGTGCTTAAGCGAACAAGTTTTTGCTTCATCGTGAAACAGCCACAGAACTGAACTCATCATGCAAGGTTTTGGCCAGCTCTTCAAAATACAACAGACTCTGGGGATTCATCATTGCCTCCAAACTGACCACCGATTCAGTAGGCTGCCCCAGCAATATTCGGCGAACAGGCAACTCCAGTTTCTTCCCAGTTAACGTTTTGGGTATGTCGGAAACAGCATAAATTGCATTTGGCACGTGCCGTGGCGAGGCATGACGCTTTAGCTTGTCTTTAATCTGCACCTGAATGGCCGCATCAAATTCAACCCCGTTTTGCAGCACCACAAACAACGGCATGAAAGAGGGTCTATCCAAATACTCAAGATCAACAACAAGGCTATCCTTAATCTCAGGCATCTGTTCAAGCACCCGATAAATTTCACCCGGGCCGATACGCACCCCCTGACGATTCATGGTGGCATCCGACCGGCCATATAAAACTGAAGAGCCATCAGCGTTAAAGCGGATCCAATCC
The DNA here is from genome assembly GCA_002694155.1 of Pusillimonas sp. Classification (GTDB taxonomy): domain Bacteria; phylum Pseudomonadota; class Gammaproteobacteria; order Burkholderiales; family Burkholderiaceae_B; genus Neopusillimonas. The sequence goes on from NZLH01000307.1 coordinate 9,518, forward strand.
CCCTGTCTCCAGACGCCTGGGTATTTCATGAAATAGGAGTCGCGATAACGTTTACCCCCCTCATCATTCACAAAATAGAGTGGCATGGACGGCATTGGTTGCGTAATCACCAGCTCACCCACCTCTCCAACAATAGGGTTGCCCTCGTCATCGAAGGCCTGCGCCGCCACACCCAGCTCGGGGCATTGAATTTCACCGGCTCGTACTGGAAGCCCTGGCGCACAAGCCACAATTCCCGAAGCAACATCCGTTCCACCACTAATCGAAGCTAGCCATATGTCTGACTTGATATTCTGATAAACCCATTGATACCCAGCAACTGACAACGGCGAACCGGTAGAGTTAATGGCCCTTAATGCAGAAAAATCTGCCAATGCGTTAGGCTTGAGATTTTGCTTCTGACATAAATGCAGATACGCAGCGCCGCAACCAAACAACGTTATTTTCTGTTCATCCAGAAATTCCCATAGGGACTCCAACTTCGGCCACGCTGGATCACCATCGTTCAATACAATTGTTGCACCCGACAGCAAGCCCCCAACCAAAAAATTCCATACTATCCAGCCCGTACTTCCCAAAAACAACATTCTGTCGGCCGCACGCACATCGTGTTGCAGTTGTGCGGTTTTCAAATGAGTAAGCAATACTCCGCCATGGCTGTGAACAATCGCTTTGGGCAAACCTGTGGTGCCTGACGAATAAACAACCCACAAAGGATGGTTAAACGGAAGCCGTTTCGGCGAAAACACCGCCGTCTCTGCAGTCGCGTCCGACCATTCAATTGCATCAGACCATGTCGGCGCTCGATTTTCTGGCCCTGGCCAACGGATAACTTTCCTGACACTGGGCAACACGTTTAAGAGCTTTTCAACCTCAGCCTCACGCGATATAACACGCCCTCGGTAAAGATAACTTTCGGTTGTAATCAGCACGACGGGCGCAACTTGCTTTAAACGGTCTGTTACGACAGAAACACCCATTTCCGAGGCACAACAAGACCACACTGCCCCCAAACTTGCACAAGCCAAGAACGCCACAACCGTGGCATAACAATTGGGCAGGTACGCACCCACGCAGTCGCCCTCTTTAACCCCCAGTTTCTCTAAATACGACGCCAAAGCCGCCGTATCGCGAGCTAATTGCTGCCAGGAAATAACCTGGTTTAGTTTGCCGTCTACCCGGCTAATAACTGCGGGTGTGGTTAAGTGACTATGACGAAACACCTGCTCAACGTAATTCAGGCGTACGTTTGGAAACCACTGGGCACCTGGCATTTCCCGACGGCTTAAAACCGTTTCAGGGCAACCCTCTGCTTGAATATCGAAGTAGTCCCAAACCGACCGCCAGAATGCCTCGATATTCGTCACCGACCACGCGTGAAGCGCCGTGTAATCATGGAAAGCGAGCCCGTGTGTCCGGTTCAACCAACTTAAATAGTCTGCCAGTCGCGAATCAGCCCATTGCGCAGGGCCTGGCGCCCATAAAACATCTCCAACCTGTAACGTCATGTCAATCTCAAAGTTTATGCAGTGGCAATTCGTCTAATAGACCAACCAGATCATTTCTAAGCAAATGTGGCTGGCTTAGTACCTCTTTACGCTGGTAACCCTCAAAATCCGCAATACCACTCGTTACCCCCACTGAGTACGCGCCAAAATCCCGCGCCATTTTCACTTCAAGAAAAGGGTCGTCGCCTATAACGGCAAGATCTTCAATCGCCACGCCCAGACGACGGGCCGCATAATCCATTGCGTAACGAGATGGTTTGCCCAAAACCTCAGCGCGCACCCCACAGATATATTCAACTGCCGCCACAACTGCACCTGAGAAGTTAACCAAAGGTGCCCCCTGGCCAGCAAAATGCCTGACATCCGTGCTGACATAAAGGCCGACACCCCGCTTCAGCTGCTTTGACACGCTCTCGATATCGCCCACGGAAAATTGGCTAACAGAACCAATATAAACAGCGTCAACCGCTTCAAAATCGGTGTTTGGCGACTCGACTGTTAAGCCTAAATCCAGCAAAGGCTGCATGGCGGCGGGTACACCGATACCCAGAACACGCGTCATTCCGCGTGATTTGAAGAAATCGGCCGCCACATGCGATGGCGTGATATATAAGTCGGCCTCTACTTCGATACCGACCTTACATAAGCCCGCTGCCTGATCTGCTGCGAGCCTTCCCGTTCCATTAGTGAATACTAAATACGGCAACCCCAAGCTTCTAACTTTTTTAATACTATCGGCGGCACCAGGAAGCGGTGAATGGCCCCCACTGCGGTCTCGCAAAGCCAACGTACCGTCCACATCAAA
>NZLH01000308.1 GCA_002694155.1 Pusillimonas sp.
GCGACGGCGATTTCGTTCGGGCCGACACCATGCTTCAGAAAACGGTGCCGGGTTTGCGGGCTGATTACGAAAAAAGTGTGCGGGCATTATTGACCTTCCAGCAAGACCGCATGAACGCGGCTGCCGCCAAGCTGAACACCGATAACCAACTAGCCATGAAAATTGTCTTTGGTGTTGGGGTGGTTGCGCTGCTGTTGGGCGTGTTGTTTGCGTTTGGTATTACTCGCTCTATTGTGCGTCCGTTGCACTCGGCTGTGGCGTATGCCAAAGCCATTTCAAATCGCGACTTAACGCGCCACGTAGATGTGCGTGGTAAAGATGAAACGGCCGATTTGTTAATGGCGTTGCGTCAAATGAACCAGAACCTGGTGGGCGTCATCAGTAAAGTGCAATCGGGTTCCGAGTCCATTGCAACGGCGTCTGGTGAAATTGCGTCGGGTAATACCGATTTGTCATCGCGTACTGAAGAGCAGGCCAGCTCGCTTGCCGAAACTGCAGCTACCATGGAGCAACTTACCACCACAGTTCAGTTGAACACCGATAACGCCCGAAAAGCGAACCAATTGGCAGGCTCGGCCTCAAAAATAGCGGTGGAAAGCGGCAATGTGGTGGGGCAAGTAGTTGATACCATGAGCAGTATCGACCAACGCGCCAAACAGGTGGCCGATATTATTACGGTTATTGACGGCATTGCATTCCAAACTAATATTTTGGCCTTGAATGCAGCGGTTGAAGCCGCACGCGCCGGAGAACAGGGCAAAGGCTTTGCTGTGGTGGCGAGCGAAGTGCGTTCGTTGGCGCAGCGTAGTGCTCAGGCTGCCAAAGAAATTAAAGAACTTATTGAAATGTCGGTGTCGGCCACTAACCAGGGCAATGTATTGGTTGGCAAGGCTGGCCAGTCGATGAAAGAAACGGTCGACAGCATTAAACAGGTGGTCGACATTATGGAAGAAATTGCTGCTGCTGGCGAAGAGCAAAGCACAGGTATCGAGCAGGTGAATCAGGCGGTTATGCAAATGGATCAGGTTACGCAACAGAATGCGGCCCTGGTTGAGGAAGCGGCGGTGGCTTCGCAGAATATGCAGGAACAAGCAGCTGATTTGTCGCGCTTGGTGTCTACTTTCAAAGTGAATCTTATTGAGGATTTAAGCTGGAAGCAGGAAAAGGCTTCTAATTCAGATAAGCGGGGCTCATCCGGCCCCGACGACGGTGAACCTGCATCGCGTAAATCGAAACCGACGTCTTTTAAGCAGAATGAAGACGCCGGTTTGAACGAAGATGAATGGGTTGATGACGATTCGCCTGAAGGTTCAGGCGAAGAAGGTTCACACGGTCGCGGACCGCGCCTGGCGTTGGGGTATTGATTCGCGCAGGCTTTGCGCGGTTTGCACCATGGCGCGCAAAGCGGGGTTAACCTCGGCCCATTGGCGGGGTTTCAGGCCGCAATCGGGGTTAATCCATAAGCGTTCTACTGGAATGTATTGCGCCGCCTTTTCAATAAGCGCCGTCATTTGGGCGGCATCGGGCAAGGTGGGCGAATGAATGTCGTACACGCCCGGCCCAATTTCATTCGGGTAATGGAAGTCTTTGAACGCTTCCAGCAGTTTCATGTTTGAACGCGAAGTTTCAATGGTAATGACGTCGGCATCCATTTGGGCAATGAACGGCATAATGTCGTTGAATTCGGAATAGCACATGTGGGTATGAATTTGCGTTTCGTCTTGTACGCCGTTGGCGCAAATACGAAATGCTTCAATGGCCCAGTTTAAATAGCTTTGCCATTGTGCCTTTCTTAAAGGCAGGCCCTCACGCAAGGCGGCCTCATCAATTTGAATAATATGTGTGCCGGCGCGTTCAAGGTCTAGTACCTCATTGCGCATGGCCAGGGCCAATTGGCGGCATGTGGTGGCGCGGGGCTGGTCGTTGCGCACGAAAGACCAGTTCAATAGCGTTACCGGCCCGGTTAACATGCCTTTTACCGGGCGCTGTGTTAACGATTGTGCGTAGCGCATCCATTCAACCGTAATGGCCTTTGGGCGTTGAATATCGCCATAAATAATGGGCGGCTTTACACAGCGCGACCCGTACGATTGCACCCACCCAAACTGGCTGAACGCGAACCCTTCAAGGTGTTCGCCGAAGTATTCAACCATATCGTTGCGTTCGGCCTCTCCGTGTACCAATACATCCAGCCCCAATGCTTCCTGTGCCTGAATGCACGATGCAATTTCTGCTTGCATGGCGGCTTCATAGGTGGCGACGTCAATTTCTTGTTTACGAAACGCTTTGCGTTGGCGGCGTATTTCAGGGGTTTGCGGAAAAGAGCCAATGGTTGTGGTGGGGAAAAGCGGCAGGTTTAGCCGCGACGCCTGTTTCTTTGCCCGCACGGCGTAGGGGCTTTGGCGTGTTCCCGCGTTCGTGTTCAGGTTGGCCAGCGCCAGCTTGACGGACGGGTTGTGTACACGGGTAGAGCGCAGGCGCGACGCACTGGCAACCTGGTTGTTATTCAATTCGGTGGCAACCGCTTGCCTGCCTTCGTTCAGCGCCTTGGCCAGAACTTGCAGCTCGTGCAGTTTTTGTTTTGCAAACGCCAGCCAGGAATGTATTTCGGGGTCTAGTTGGGTTTCTTTGTTCAGGTCAACAGGCACATGTAGTAGTGAGCACGATGGTGCCAACCATAAACGGTTGTTTAAACGCTGCGCAATGGGTTCAAGCCAGTCCAGCGTTTCGTTTAAATCGGTTTTCCAGATATTACGCCCGTCAATTACGCCAAGCGACAAGACCCGGTGTGGGGGAAGAACGTTTAACAATGGGGTGATGTCTTGCCGGCCACGCACGGCGTCAATGTGCAGCCCGGCAACAGGCAGGTTGGCAGCCAGGTAAGTGTTTTCTTGCAAACTGCCAAAGTAACTGGCCAGCAGTATTTTGACCGGTGCACTTTTAAGGGTGTGGTAGGCAATGCTCAGTGCATGGGCCCATTCGGGTGCCAGATCGGTCACCAACAGGGGCTCGTCAATTTGCACCCATTCAATACCCTGGGCGGCCAGTGCGTTCAGTAGCTCACCGTAAACGGGTAATAAGGCGTCAAGCAGGTCAAGTGCTTGGGAGGTGTCGGTTGATTTACCCAGGGCAAGGTAGGTCACCGGGCCCAGTAATACGGGTTTGGTACGCACGCCTTGCGTTTTGGCTTCTTCAATTTGTGCCAGCAAGGGGGCCGCATTTAGCGTGAAATGCGTGTTTTGGCTGAATTCGGGCACGATGTAATGGTAGTTGGTGTCGAACCATTTGGTCATTTGGCCGGCGGCGCGCCCGCGTGCCACTTCGAAGTAGGTTTCAAGTGATGCGCCGTGTTGTGCTTGAAACCGTGCGGGAATATTGCCCAGCATAAAGCTGGTATCCAGTACGTGGTCGTAAAAGGAAAAATCCCCCACTGGGGTTAAGTCAAGCGTGTTTTGCCATTGCCAGTTTTGTGCACGCAACTGGCGACCTGTGCTTTGCAGGGCGTCTTCGGGGGTGGTTTGTTTCCAATAAGCTTCCAACGCAAATTTTAGTTCGCGGTTGGCGCCAATGCGGGGAAAGCCCAGATTATGTGTTTTAACCATGTTGTTCGATGTGTTCAATTTGGGTGTGGTAAATGAGGGTAAGTAAGGCGATGTTGTGTTTGTTCTGCACTAAACCTGGGCTATTGTTGGCTTTTTAGTTAATGAAGTAAAATGGTTTTTTTACATCAATCAATGAATTTAGTTCATACATGGCAGCAATAGAACGCATTCACCTGGCCATTGTTCGTGCAGTCAGTCAGTACGGTTCGTTAACGGCTGCAGCAAATCATTTGCACCTCACACAATCGGCGCTAAGCCATTCCATACGCAAACTGGAAGACCAACTGGGTGTAACGGTGTGGCACCGGGAAGGGCGCAGCCTAAGGCCTACGCAAGCCGGTGAATATTTACTGGCGATGGCGAACCGGTTAGTGCCCCAGTTTGAAGATGCCGAAGCGCGATTGCAGGAGTTTTCCCGCGGGCAACGTGGCGAGTTGCGTATTGGTATGGAGTGCCACCCTTGTTATCAGTGGCTGCTAAAAGTGGTGGCGCCTTACATGGCCCAATGGCCCAACGTTGATCTTGATGTAAAGCAAAAGTTTCAGTTTGGTGGCATTGGGGCGTTGTTTAACCACGAAATTGACATGCTGGTTACGCCCGACCCTTTCTATAAAGCGGGGCTGCATTTTGAAGCGGTATTCGATTATGAACAGGTTTTGGTGGTGGGGTCACAGCACCCTTTAAGCAGGGCACCCTATATAAAGCCGGCTGATTTGGTGAACGAAACGCTGGTGACTTACCCGGTTTCTATCGAGCGCCTGGATATTTATTCGCAATTCTTTTTGCCAGCCGGGCTGGCGCCACGCAAGCGCAAAGAAATTGAAACCACCGACATTATGTTGCAAATGGTGGCCTGTGGCCGCGCTGTTGCGGCGCTGCCGCGTTGGCTGGTAAATGAAAATGCCGAACAGTTCAACGTTGTGCCCGTGCAATTGGGGCGGCTGGGTATTCAGAAGCACATTCACCTGGGGGTACGTGAAGAAGATTTGGGCACCGATTACGTGCAGGCTTTTATGGCACTGGCCAAGCGGTACACGCTGGGTACTTAAGTATTACTGATGTCTGTACCTGGTTTCATTGGGTTTGTGCATTAAGGCGTGTTAATTTGTAACAGTGCTGGTGTTATAGGTAAAACAGGTTCAAAGTGCGTATGGGGATAATTTTTTCCCTTTTATCTTAGGACTATTAAATTGAAAACAGAAATTGGTATTGTGAAATGGTTTAACAACGAAAAAGGTTTCGGCTTCATCATGCCGGAATCCGGTGGTAAAGACCTTTTCGCACATTACAGCGAAATTCAGGGCACAGGCCACAAATCTCTTGAAGAGAACCAGCGTGTGTCGTTTGTAGCAGTTGAAGGCCAGAAAGGTCCTCAAGCTTCAAATATTCAAATTCTTTAATTGTCGCCCTACCCGCTGTTAAAGCGGGTCGCTCGCGATAGAAAAAACGCCTCCTGAAACAGGGGGCGTTTTTGCTTTTGTAGTTCATCTTTGCGCGTCTATATTGAAGTGTTTGCGTGCATGTGCTTACTTTGGTGCGCGCCGGCGCAGTACTTCCAGCGCAGCCAGCAAGGCAACCGAAAACACAATTAACAGCGTAGCTACGGCCAGAATGGTGGGGTTAATTTGTTCGCGCAGCCCTGCGAACATTTGACGTGGAATGGTAATTTGGTCGGGCCCGGCCAAGAATAGCACCACAATCACTTCATCGAACGAAATACCAAAAGCAAAAAGCGCCCCGGAAATTACGCCAGGACGAATCAGCGGCACAATGACCGTGCAAAAAACCTTGAATGGCGAAGCACCCATGCTTAAGCCGGCCCGGTATAGTGATTGGTCGAATTGGCTAAGGGTGGCAGTAACCGTAATAATAACGAAGGGCACACCCAGGGCGGCGTGGGCAATAACAATGCCCCAGAAGCTGGCCACTAGGTTAAAGCGGGTGTAAAAAAAGAACATGCCCGCGGCCACAATAATAAGCGGCACAATCATGGGTGACAGCAGCAGCGCCGTAATGGCGCGGCGCCAGGGCATGGTTGCGCTGGCTAAACCCACAGCGGCCAAGGTGCCTAAAGTAGTGGCAATAAAGGTGGCGCATACGCCAATTAGAAAGCTGTTGCGGATGGCCAGTTTCCATTTGGCGCTGTCGCCAATAGCCTGGTACCACTTGAATGAATAGGCGTTTGGGTCTAGCCGCAACATTCCTTCGGTGAAGGTAAAAAAAGGTTCTGCGTTAAACGACAACGGAATCACAATAACAATGGGTAGTAGCAGAAAGAACAGAACCAACCCGGCACCCAGGCGCAAAAGCCAGACGCTTAAACAATGTTGCCAGGAGTAATAGGAGGTTTCTGCCATGCCTTGATCTGTGTAAAACTGCTTTAGGTGGTTGAGCGTGGATGATGCCGATAGATGCGAGCGGGGTTAAACAAGGTTAACTAAGTTTCAGGTTGCTGGCCCCTACCAGGCGGTCGTAAAGCCAGTACAGCATTACAATAACGGCCAACAACAACGAGCCCAGTGCCGAGGCCAGACCCCAGTTGTTCGATTGCTGCATGTGGTAGGCAATAATGTTGGAAATCATTTGCCCGTCGGTGCCGCCCACCAAAGCGGGAATAATGTAATAGCCCACGGCGGTAATAAACACCAGCAACGAGCCAGCACTTAAGCCGGGAATGGTTTGCGGCAGGTAGACGCGCACGAACGCAGAAAACGGCGGGCTACCTAACGATAGTGCGGCCTTAACATGGCTGGGGTCAATGCCTTTCATAACGCTGTAGAGCGGCAAAATCATAAACGGCAGCAAAATGTGTGTCATGGCCAGAATGGTAGCCAATGGGGTGTAAAGCAGCTCAAGTGGTTCGCTTATCAATCCCACAGTTTGCAACACGGAATTAACTACGCCATTGGTTTGGAGCAGGGCAATCCAGGCGGTGGTACGCACCAGGAAAGATGTCCAGAAAGGTAGTAACACCATGACCAATAGCACACCGGCCACCCGCGCGGGCGCATGGGCTAAACAATAGGCTACCGGGTAACCCAACGCAATACACAACAGGGTAATTACAAGCGACATGCCCAGTGTTTTGCTGTAAAGGTCAACATAAATGTTTGACGATTGGCGTTTCTGAATATCGCCGTCTGCGTTGCGTTCAAGGTCAAGCGCAGTAAGGTAGTTATTAATGTGATACTTGGCACCTAGCC